>JAYTDE010000463.1:0-6326 GCA_043736195.1 Burkholderiales bacterium
CGCTGTCTCCTCAACCAGACCATAACCACCCAGCACGCGCATGCAGCGGTCGGTGGCGCGCACCGCCGCCTCGGTCGCCGCCAGCTTGGCCATGCAGGCTTCCATCGAGCATTCGCGGCCGTTGCTCAACAGCCAGGCGGCCTTGGCGGTCAACAGGCGAATCTGCTCCAGTTCAGTGGCGGTATCGGCCAGTGGATGCTGCACCGCCTGGAACGCGCCGATCGGCCGGCCGAAGGCCTCGCGATCGCGCGCATACTGCAGCGCCTGATCGAGCACCGCGCTGGTGATGCCGACGTACATCGCGGCACACAGGATGCGCTCTTCGTCGAGCGTGGCCAGCAGGTGGTACCAGCCGCGGCCTTCCTGCCCGACGACCGCATCGGCCGGCGCGCGGGCGCCATCGAGAAACACCTCGCAGGTGCAGGCCGCGCGCATGCCCATCAGTTCCAGACGGCGCACCTCCACCGCCGGCTGATGGCGCGGTGTCAGCACCAGCGACAGGCCGCGCGCGCGCTTGGCGCCTTCGCTCGCATCGGTGCGGCACAACACCAGGATCGCATCGGCATCGTCGGCGAACGAGGTGTAGAGCTTTTGCCCGCGCACCACCCATTCATCGCCTTCCAGAGCGGCGCGCGTCTTGAGCGCCAGCACATCGGTGCCGCCCCCCGGCTCGCTCATGCCGAAGCCCATAAGAAAATCGCCCGCGGCGACGCGCGGCAAATACTCGGCCTGCTGCGCCTTCGAGCCCGCTTCGCGCAGGATGCGCGCGGTCATCGATACCAGCAGCCAGTCGGTGGCAAGCGATGGAAAGCGCCGCGCCAGCTCTTCGCAGAACACCGCGCCGGTCGCAACGTCGCTGCCGCTGCCGCCGAATTCGACCGGCACCGAAAGCCCCATCCAGCCGAGCTCGGCGAAGCGCTTCCACAGTTCGCGCGGAATCCTGCGGGCGCGGTCCATTTCGCGGATCCTCTTTTCCGGCAGCTCGCGCTCGAAAAAGCTGCGCACGCTGTCGCGCAACATTTCATGCTCTTCAATGCGGTCGAAATTCATGCTGCAACGCCTTCACCGGTAATCGATTCACCCAGATATACCTGCTGCACCAGGGGGCTGGCACGCACCTCCGCCGGCGAGCCTTCGGCCAGCACACGGCCCTGATGCAACACGGTGATGTTGGTGGCTACCGCGAACACCACTGCCATGTCGTGCTCGGTGAATACGCAGGACACGCCCAGCTTCGAGGCCACCCGATGCACCAGGCTGATCGACTCGATGCGCTCCTGTGCCGCCATGCCGGCAGTCGGCTCGTCGAGCAGCAAGAGACGCGGTGCGCCGGCCAGTGCGATCGCCAGCTCAAGCCGTTTCTGGTCGCCATGCGCAAGGGTGCCCGCGGCCGACCCGGTGTCGCCGGTCAGGCCCACCAGATGCAATAGTTCGTGCGCGCGTTCGGTGTGCAACTGTCTGGCGTGCGGCCAGATGCTCCAGTTGCGCCGGGCATGCGCGAGCAGCGCCACCTGCAGGTTTTCCTGCACGCTCAAGTCGGGGAACACGCTGGTGATCTGGAAGGTGCGCCCCATGCCCTGGCGCACCAGCAGGTGCGGCGCGGTGCCGGCCACGTCACGCCCCTCGAAAATGACCCGCCCGGAATCGGGCCGCAACAAACCGGTGATGGCGTTGAAAAAAGTGCTCTTGCCCGCACCATTGGGGCCGATGATGGCGCGAAATTCCCCCGCCGCCACCGACAGCTCGACCCCGGCCAGCGCCTGCAGCCCGCCGAAGCGCTTGGCCAGGGCCGTGACCTGCAATACTGGAATACCGCCCGCGCTCATGACGAACGCCGCCCCCGTACCAGGCCGGTCAAGCCGGCCGGCATCAACAACACCAGCGCCAGAATGATCACGCCCATCGCCAATGGCCAATACTCGGTGCGGCCGCTGATCATCACCTCAAGCACCACATACACCGCGGCGCCCAGCGCGGGCCCAAGGAAAGTACTCACCCCGCCCAGCACCGCCATCACGATCGGCGTGGCGCTCGCGGTCCAGTTGAGCCAGCCGGGAAACACGTTGCCGCTGGACATCGCGAACAGCGCGCCGGCTAAGCCCGCGAATGCGCCGCTGATCACGAATGCCGCCAGCTGGTGCGAGCGAACGTTGACACCGATGGTTTGAACCCGGCGCGGGTTGGAGCGCAAGGCGCGCAGGATGTAGCCGAAGGGGGAACTGACCAGGCGATACAGTGCGTAGAGCGCCGGTACGGTGATGGCGAGCGCGAAGTAGTAGTAGACAGCGGGCCGGGCGAAGGCGCCGGGTGGCTTCAAGCCGGTGATGCCGTCGTCGCCACCGGTCAGGCCGGTGGCTTTGAGCGCGATGGTGTAGAGCAGCATCTGGAACGCGAAGGTCAGCATGCCGAAATAAATGCCGGAACGGCGCACCGAGAAAAAGCCGATGACGGCGGCAACGATTGCAGCCGCGGCCATCGCTACCAGCGGAAAAAGCGCAAACGCCAGGCCCGGCGCGAGGCCGGCTTTTTTCACCAGCAGCGCGCTAGCATAGGCGCCGATGCCGAAAAAGGCCGCATGGCCGAACGACAGCATGCCACCGTAGCCCAGGAGCACGTTGAAACTCACCGCGTATAAGGCGAAGGCCAGCACCTCGATGGCGATGAAAATCCAGAAATCCGAAATCGCGAACGGCAGTGCCGCCAGCGCCAGCGCGCTGGCGAGCACGATCAGCACACTGCGGCTCATTCCGGGTTCCCGAACAGGCCCCACGGCCGCACGATCAATACCACCGCCATCAAGGCGAAGGTGAGCACCACCGAAAGCCCGGGAAACGCCAGGATGCCGAACGCATTGACCAGACCCACCAGGAGCGAGGCCACGAACGCGCCCATCACGCTGCCCATGCCGCCGATTACCACCACCACGAATGCATCGATGATCACCTGCACATGCAGGCCGGGCCCGATCGAGACCACCGGCGCGGCCAGCGCCCCGCCCAGGCCGGCCAATGCCGCGCCCAGCGCGAACACGGTGGTGAAGAGAACGCGGGTGTTGACGCCCAAAGCACCGAGCATGGCGCGATCCATGGTGGCGGCGCGCACGAAAATGCCCCAGCGGGTTTTGTGCAGCACGTACCACAGGCCGAGCGCGACCGCGATGCCGGCGGCGATCAGGAACAGGCGGTAGGTCGGAAAGGTCACCCCCAGCGCATGGGTGCTGCCGACCAGGAGCGGCGGCGTCGCCACCGAGTGATCCTCGTTGCCCCAGATCAGCTTGACCGCATCGCCCAGGATGAACACCAGCGCGAAGGTCAAAAGCAGCTGAAATTCGTGCGGCGCGCGATAGATGCGCCGCAACAAGCCGCTTTCGATCGCCACGCCGATGACCGCCAGGCCGGCGCTGGCCCCAATCAGTACCGCGAAAAAGCTGGCGGAGCCCTCGGGCAGCCAGCCGGTCAGGCTGACGGCGATGAAGGCGCCGAGCATGAACAGGGCGCCATGGGCGAAGTTGATGATGCGCAGCACACCGAAAATCAGCGACAGGCCGGCGGCGATCAGGAACAGCAGCATGCCGTTGGATATTCCAGCCAGCGCCTGGCGCGCCACCACGACCGGGTTTGTAAGCCAGGCAAAATGCTGGGCCAGGGATTCAAGCAGACTCTGCATGGGTCGGATGGGCGAAAACGAAATTCAAGTATGCCAGATCAAGCTTGACAAAGCGAAGCAATTGTCCGGACAATTCCAGCGACACCTTACAAGGAGCGGGCCGCCATGCAAAGATCCATTCGCCATGCACTCATTACAGTCGGCGCGCTTGCGCTCGGCCTGCTGGCAACGCCGTCGACGGCGCAGACGCCGGCGCGCGGCGAGCCGATCAAGCTGGGCCTGATCGACATCTACAGCGGCGGCTTCGCCTTCATCGCCGATTCGATCCGCACCGGCTTCCAGATCGCGCTCGACGAAGCCAATGCGGAGGGCGGTTTCAAGGGCCGGCCGTTCCAGCTGGTCACCGCCGACATGGGCACCCAGGTCGAGAAGGCGGTCACCGAAGGGCGGCGCATGATCCTGGAGGAAAAAATCAAGTTCGTCACCGTCGGCATTCACAGCGGGGCGGCGATCGCGGTGGGCAATCTCGGAAAAGAGCACAAGGTGCTGGTGATGGGCGGCTTCGCCACCACCAAGCGCCTGACCGGCGAGGCCGGCCACCCTTACGTGGCGCGCGCCAACCTGTCGACCGTCGAGATCGGCAAGGTAATCGCCGAGCACATCAAGGGCCGGCCCGAGATCAAGCGGGTCGCCACCATCGCCCCGGATTATGAATACGGCCAGCAGTTCACCGAGGATTTCGTGCGCGCGTTGAAGGCCGCAAGACCGGATGTGACGGTGGTGCGCCAGGAATGGTCGAAGCTCGGCGCCACCGATTTTTCGGCGCACGTGACCGCGCTGCAGGCGCAACCGGTGGACATGATCATCAACGGCGGTTTCGGCGCCGACCTGGTGAACTTCCTGAAAGCGGCGCGCGACTTCGGCCTGTTCGCCGGCAAGACCCAGCTCTTCACGCACGGTATCGATCTGGTGAAAATGGGCGCGCTCAAGGATTCGCTGCCGGCCAATACCGTCAGCACGGTCTGGTTTCCGTTCTATGCGTTGAAGGAGCCGCGCGCCAAGCCGTTCGCCGCCGAAGTTGAAAAGCGCATGAAGACCTACGCCACCGGGCCGACCCCGGTCGGCTACGTCGCCGGCCGCATGCTGGTGGAAGGCATCAAGAAAGCCGGCACCGCCGACGACGTCGAGAAGGTGATTCAGGCGCTGGGCTCTGTGAGTTTCGAAGGCCCGACCGGTCCGACCAAGGTGCGCGGCTGCGACAACATGGCGCTCTACAACTTCTATGTCGGCACCGTCAAACGTGACGCGTCATTTCCGGACGGCATCGGCATGACCGACATCAAGACCTACCCGACCGAGAACTACGCACGGCCTTGCCTGGAACTGCTGAAGGCGCGCGGCAACAGCTGACGCGCTTAAGCAATGCCGCTGCTCGAGGTGCGCGCGCTGGAAACTGCTTATGGCGTAAGCCAGGTGCTGTTCGGCATTTCGCTCGACGTGAGGGCTGGCGAAGTGGTGGCGCTACTGGGTCGCAATGGCGCTGGCAAGACCACCACCCTGTCGTCGATCATGGGCCTGGTGCCGGCCACGCGCGGCAGCATCCGCTTCAAGGATGCCGAGATCGGAAGGGCCGAGCCGTTTCAGATCTGCCGCGCAGGTTTGGGGTTCGTGCCGGAGGATTGCCGCCTCTTCACCGGGCTTAGCGTGGCCGAGAATTTCGAGGCGGCGCGGCTGCCGGCACGCAGCGGCGCAACCCGCTGGGAACTGGCGCAGGTGCTCGAGCTGTTCCCCGACGTGAAGTCGTTTCTGGAACGCCGCGCCGGCGCGCTTTCGGGTGGCCAGCAGCGCATGGTGGCGATCGCCCGCACGCTGATGGGCAATCCCGACATGATCCTGCTGGACGAACCCTCCGAAGGCCTGGCGCCTCTGGTGGTCGATGCGCTGCTGAAACGCCTGAAGGCGCTCAAGGCGGCCGGCCAGACGGTGCTCATCAGCGAACAGAACCTGCGCTTCGCCACCGAGTTGGCCGACCGCGTGTACATCATCGAGAAGGGCGAGATCCGCTACGAAGGCACGCCCGCCGACCTGGCAGCGCACCCGGAACTGCGCCAGAAGTACCTGATGGTGTAGACCATGAGCACCACCAGCATTGTCGACAGCAACGCCTTGCCGTGGGAGAACGGTCTCGATTACCTGTTGACCCTCACGCCGGCGTTTCGCGACAACCTGGGTCCCGCCGAGCAGGTTGAACAGAACTTCGCCAAGTACTGGCAGAAGAACCTCTATCTCGACCGCGAGACCACGCGCAGGCTTGACCTGGTGCGACTGGAGCCTGGCTACCGCGACCTCACGCATTGCTGCCACGATTCGGTCGAAGAGGCGTTTTTCCTAAGCGGCGGGGCGGAGCTCGACGGCGAAGGCATATTCGCCACTGACGACTACTTCTGGCGCCCGCCCGGCTGGATCCATCATGCCGCCAGCCCGCAGGGCGTCGAGATCGTGCTTGGTTTCGAAGGGCGTTCGAACGAAAGCGGTCCGGTCAGCCGCACCGTCTGCGCGCCGATTGATGCCGGCGCCAACATGCTGATCCCCGCCGACGACGAGCGCGCCCTTGGCACCCGCGGCCGGGTGCGCCAGGTGCAGACCCGCCTCCTGGTGTGGCAGCCCGGCCCGGCGTTCGCGCGCGGCGAAGGGACGCTTGCCGGTTTCGATCTCGAGCA
>JAYTDE010000464.1:0-5032 GCA_043736195.1 Burkholderiales bacterium
CGCAGGCATCGATGGTGAGTTCGTCGGCAGACTGGCGGACATGTTGGCTTGACCCGTGTGATGAGACAATCAAGCGTAAACGATTTGCCGTATTTCGCCGGCGCTTCGCTGGCACTGCGCAGCGCAATTCTTTTCACCACCAAACCGGAGACAAACCGATGAAGATTTCCACCCTGCGACACTTGGCGGCATGGCTGGCGCCGCTGGCATCGGTGCTCGCAACCAGCGTTGCGGCGCAACCCTACCCAAGTCGCCCGATCACCCTGATCGCCCCTTACGCCGCAGGCGGCGACAGCGATGCCTCCGGGCGCAACCTGGCGGCATTCGCCAACAAGTACATGGGCCAGCCGCTGGTGATGCAGAACATTGTCGGCGCTTCCGGCACCATTGGATCGCAGCGCGTGCGCACCAGCGCGCCGGACGGCTACACGCTGTTGATAGCGCGCGGCGGGTCGCAGGCGATCAGCCCCGCGCTGGATTCGAAAACCCCTTACAAGTGGAACGATTTCACCATGCTCTCGCTGCTGGATTTCAATCCGGTGGCTTGCGTGGTCAAGGGAGACTCGCCGCACAAGACCATCAAGGATTTGCTGGCGGCGCTCAAGGCGCAACCGGGTAAGCTCAACTACGCCACTGCCGGCCCCGGCACCACGCAACACATGGCCGTTGAGATACTGCTCAAGACCGCCGGCCTGCCGTCGAACTCGGCCGAGCAGATTGGCTACAAAGGCGGCGGCGAGGCGACCGCTGCGGTACTTTCAGGCCAGGTGCAGTTCCTGTGCAACAACCTGCCAACCCTGGGTGGCCAGCTCAAGGCGGGCACCATGCGCGGCTTGCTCACCACCACCACCGAGCGCCTCAAAGAGTACCCGGAAATTCCGACCGCACGCGAGTTGGGGCTCACGCCGATGGAAGATGTGATGGGCTGGAGCGGCCTGTATGGCCCACCTGGCCTGCCGCCGGAGGTGGTGGCCAAATGGGTCGATGTGTTGAAGCGCCTGGCGCAGGACCCGGATTGGCTCAAGGGCAATGCGGGCTTCGGTGCCATTCCCGCGATCCGCTCACCGGCGGATACCGAGAAGTTCGCGCGTGAGCAGTTCGAGTTCTACGAGAAGCTGGGCAGCGCGCTCGGTTTGCGCAAGTAGGCGGTAGCTGGCGCGCCGGATGGGTGCGCCGGCAAAGCCGATCATGCCGCGCCGCGGGGGCCGAAGAGCGCGCCTCCAAACCTCCAAGGTGTCGCCTTGCGCGGCGGCGCGCACGATGGATGCGCGTGCGACCGCGCGTGCCGCCTCGAGCTACGCCTTGTCCGAAGCCAAGCTGCGCTCAGCCAGAAAACGAAAACCGTCACGTAGTTCGCGTTGGACTTCCGGTGCGAACACCACATCGAATACCTCCTGCGGGTTGAGGTAAAGACGCAGCCCGATGTGCCCGGTGGGCAGGTCGAACACACCGACGCCATTGAGCGGTATCGCCTCGTTGAGCAAAAAGTCCTTGGTTGGATCCTGCATGCGCTTCTGAAACACCGCCGCCAGGAGATGGGTGATGGCGGTGTTCGAGAGGGTAAGGTTCTGTGAATTGCCGCGGCCGTCGACCAAGTTGAGTTCAAGACTCATGGCATCGGGGTCGCGGCGCGCGCTGTCGACTGCCACCGCGTTGAAGGAGGGGCGTTTCATGTTTGGCTGGGCTCCGGTGTCGAAGGCGATACGCTGGATTCAGTCATGGTCGGTGACCGCGCCGCGGGTGGCGGGGCCGACCAGTTTCATGTACTTGGCCATCAGGCCCCTGGTATAGCGCGGCGCCGGTCGCTTCCATGCCGCGCGGCGCGTTGCGATCACGCTCTCGGAGACGTTTAGCCGCAGCGTCAGGGTGTGCGCGTCGATGGTGATCGAGTCGCCTTCCTCGACCAGTGCGATGAGCCCGCCCTCGTAGGCCTCGGGCGTGACATGGCCCACCACCATGCCCCAGGTGCCGCCGGAGAAGCGGCCATCGGTGATCAAGCCGATCGAATCGCCCAGGCCCTGACCGATCAGGGCAGAGGTCGGGGCCAGCATTTCCTGCATGCCCGGGCCACCTTTGGGGCCTTCGTAGCGGATCACCAGCACGTCGCCGGGCTTGATGCTGCCGGCGGTGATGGCCTGCATGGTTTCGTTCTCCGAATTGAAAACGCGCGCCGGCCCGGTGATCGAGGGATTCTTCAGGCCGGTGATCTTGGCGACACAGCCCTCCGGAGACAGGTTGCCCTTGAGAATCGCCAGATGGCCCTGCGCGTACATCGGTTTGTCCCACGGGCGAATCACTTCACCATCGGGGGTCTTGCGCCATTTCGCCAGTTCCTGACCGATGGTGTTGCCGGTGATGGTCATGCAGTCGCCATTGAGGCAGCCGTGTTCCAGCAGCATGCCTAGCACCACCGGCACGCCGCCGGCGCGATGCAGGTCGGTCATCATGTACTTGCCCGAGGGTTTCAAGTCGCACAACACCGGCGTTTTCAGGCGCACCCGTTCGAAGTCGTCGATGGTCCACTCGACTTCGGCGGCCGCTGCGATCGCCAGGTAGTGCAGCACGGCGTTGGTGGAGCCGCCGGTGGCCATGATCAGTGAAACCGCGTTCTCTATCGAGGCGCGGGTGATGATGTCGCGCGGACGCAAGTTCAGCCGGATGGCGCCCACCAGCGCACGGCCGGAATCGGCGGCACTGTCGGCCTTCTCGCCATCCGGATTGGCCATCGACGACGATCCCAGCAGCGACATGCCGAGCGCTTCGAACGAGGATGACATGGTGTTGGCGGTATACATGCCGCCGCAGGCGCCGTGGGTCGGGCAGGCATTGCGCTCGATGCCGTCAAAATCCTCCTGCGACATCTTGCCGGCGCCAAACGCGCCCACCGCCTCGAAAGCCGACACCAGGTTGACCGGCTGGCCTTTCCAGATGCCGGGCTTGATGGTGCCGCCATAGACATAGATGCCGGGCACATTCATGCGCGCCAACGCCATCATGCCGCCGGGCATGTTCTTGTCGCAGGCGCCGACCACCAATGCGCCGTCCATCATCTGGCCATTGACGGCGGTTTCGATGGCGTCGGCGATCACTTCGCGCGAAATCAGCGAGTACTTCATGCCTTCGGTGCCCATACCGATGCCGTCGGTGACGGTGGGCACGCCGAACACCTGCGGCATGGCGCCGGCTTCCTTCAACGCGATCATTGCACGGTCGACCAGCGGCTGGATCCCGGCGTTGCAGGGATTCATGTTGGAGTGACCGTTGGCGACACCGACGATCGGCTTGTCGAAATCACTGTCGGTGAAGCCGACTGCGCGCAACATCGCGCGGTTGGGGCTGCGGTTGACGCCGCCGGTAATCGCTCTGGAGCGCCAGTTGAGGGGTTTTTGATCGGCCATGGTGGATCTTTCGGTGGGTGGGAGGAAAGTGGCTATTTGCGCGCGGCGGGCGCGGAAGATAGCACTGGCGCGGCGCGGTGGCAACTGAGCGCGGTGAGAGGTGCTGCAAGACAGGCATCGCGGTCACAATTTAGCGCAAACCGATTGAAACCTCCAATACATTAAAATCAGCCGTGTGATATCAATCAGGTATCAATATGGATCTGCGCCAATTGCGCCAGTTTGTAGCCGTCGCCGAGCACCTGCATTTCGGCCGTGCCGCGCAGGCCCTGTCGATGGCGCAGCCGCCCTTGTCGCGCACCATTCGCGCACTCGAGCAGGAACTTGGCGTGGCGCTCTTCGAGCGCAGCAAGCGCAGGGTCTTGCTGGCCGGTGCCGGGCGCGCCTTGTTGCCCGAAGCCAAATCGGTGCTGGCCGCGGCCTCACGTCTGGCCGACACCGCGCGCGGCGCGACGGCCGGCGAACGAGGCGAACTTGCGTTGTCATTCGTGAGTATCGTCGACTACTCGTTTCTGCCCGATTTGCTGCGGCGCTTCACCAAGCGCTTCCCGGGCGTGCGTGTCGACTTGAGCGAGGCCACCACCGACGTGCAACTGGCTGAACTGCGCGCCGGACGCAGCGATTGCGGCATCCTGTTGGGCCCGGTGGTCGCGGACGACCATGACCCCGGCGGCGCGGCGCGCGCTGGGGCTGGCCTGGTCTACCGCGCCTTGCTCAGTGAATCGATGGTGCTGGCGCTGCCGGCGACACATGCGCGCGCGGGTCCTGGCGCGCCGATCGCGCTCAAGACCCTGGCGGGCGAGGCCTTCATCTGCAGTCCACGCCATGTGGCGCCGCGTTTGTACGACGCCATCATCGGCGCTTGTGCGGCGGCCGGCTTCTCGCCGCGCATCGTGCAGGAAGCGATCCAGATGCAGACCATCATTTCGCTGGTGTCCGCCGGCATGGGTGTGGCCCTGGTGCCTGAATCGATCATGAGCCTCAAGCGCCCGGGTGTGATCTATCGGCGTTTGCGCGGTGCGCATCCGTTGCTCGAAGTCGGCCTGGCCTGGCGCGCCGACAATCCATCCGCTGTGCTCGGGAACTTCGTCGCGCTTGCGGCACAATCGCGGCTTTGACGTTGCCGGGTTCACAGGTTGGCGCGGCGCACCCAGGACCACCATGTTGACCCACCCCAATTTCGATCCGATCGCGCTGGCCATCGGGCCGCTGGCGATTCGCTGGTACGGCCTGATGTATCTGGCGGCGTTCATCGCCTTCATCGCGCTCTGTCGCCTGCGCGCGCGCCAGCAGCCGCAGCTTGGCTGGAATCCGCGCATGATCGACGACGTGCTGTTCTATGGCGTCCTCGGCGTGATTCTCGGTGGGCGCTTAGGCTATGTACTGTTTTACAAGCCGGCCTACTATTTCGACCATCTTCTGGAAATACCGGCGGTGTGGGCCGGTGGCATGGCGTTCCATGGCGGCTTTCTCGGCGTGCTGGTCGCCATGTGGCTGTACGCCAGAAGCCGCAAGCTCGGTTTCTGGGGTGTGATGGATTTCATCGCCCCGGCGGTGCCGGCCGGGCTGGCGTTCGGGCGTCTGGGCAACTTCATCAACGGCGAGTTGTGGGGGCGCGCCACCAGCGTACCGTG
>JAYTDE010000465.1:0-3405 GCA_043736195.1 Burkholderiales bacterium
CACGCGCTTGCGCATGGCACGCAGCAATTGGCGCGGGCCATTCACCTGCAGGATGGCGCTGACGCGGCTCACCACATGGCGCCGCGCGCGGCCACCGGCCATACCGCTTCCACCCGGTCGCCGCGTATGCAGACGATCCAGTCGTGCAGGTTGACGGTCGGGTCGATGTGACCGGGTATCAGGCGCAATTTCGCCCCCAGCCGCGGTGCCGCAGTCCCCACATCGATCGCGATGACGCCATGTTCGTCCGATGCACCCTGAAACTTGAGGCCGGTCAGCAGACCGCCGGCGGCATCCGAATGTACCGTCGGCAGACCGCAGTCGACGCTGTGCGCCTTGAGGCCGGCATCCACCACCAGGCGGGTCGGGGCCGCACCTGCGCCAATGCCGCCGTGGCTCATTACCGTTGTCAACACAAACAGGCTGTGCTCGAACGGCGTGTCGCATTCGTTGCGCGCGTAATCGGCATCCATGAAGGCGTAGGAGCCGGGTTGCAACTCGTCGTATACCCCGCCCGAGCCTTCGAGCATGAAGGTGCCGGTGCCGGCACCGGTCACCACCGGGCACGGCAGGCCGGCAGCGATGAAAAGGGTGCGAGTATTGGCCGCCGCTGTCGCAGCAGCGCTGATCGCAGCCGCGCGCAGCGCGGCGCTGCGCAGGTGCTGGGCGCGTCCGTGGTAGGCCTGCAGGCCGCTCAAGCGCAAGGCAGGCTGCAGGTTGATCGCACGCCCAAGTTCCAGTGCCGCGCCGCCGGGTGCCACGCCGCAACGCCCGGCGCCTACGTCGATTTCCACATAGACGTCGAGCGTGACCCCGGCCGCGCGTGCGGCGCTGGCCAGGTCTGCGACATTATCGATGTCGTCGACACACACGCCGATACGCGCGCGCCGCGCCAGCGCTGCCAGCCGCGCCAGTTTGCCTGCGCCCACCACCTCGTTGGTAACCAGGACATCGGCGACACCGCCGTCGACCATGGCTTCGGCTTCACTGACTTTCTGGCAGCAGATGCCGACAGCGCCCAGGCGCAGTTGCGCCGCGGCTACCGCAGGCGTCTTGTGCATCTTCGCGTGCGGCCGCAGGCGCAGCTTGCGGGTAGCGGCAAACTCGGCCATCCGTGCCAGATTGCGCTCGAAGCTGTCCTGTTCGAGCACCAGGGCCGGGGTATCGACTTCCTCCACCCGCATGCCGGGCTGCGCCGGTGCCGGCCATGGCGATAGACTTTTGTGCATTCTTCGGATGCGACGCCAACGCCTGCGTCGCTGATTCAGGAAAGTCGCAGGTTACAGGAGAACGACAGGCCTGCAGTCTCCCGGTTTGATTCGAGATTGCTGTTCAAGGGGGCCGCGATGCACGACGGATTAAGCGTTTTCTTAAGCTTCATGTAACCTTGCCGCCGCAGAACGCGGACGTGAAACCAGTCCGGCATGGAGTCGGTAGCGGGCCTTTGGTGGAGACGGGCGTGGATTCGGATGCTTCGATGGACCAGTGGGTTGCGCGTTCCTACGCGGCCGGTTGCACAGCCGTGCGGAATTGGATCGCTGCCTTGGAAACCAGCGCGGCGATGCGCACAAGGCTCGCGTTTGCGGCTGAGCACTGGATGGCGGCGATCAACCCGGACAACTTCCTGGCTACCAATCCGCAGGCGATCCGGCGCGCCGTTGATACCGGTGGCGCCAGCCTCGCCGCAGGCATGCGCCTGATGGCGGCCGACGTGGCGCGCGGTCGGGTCAGCAACACCGACGAGGCGGCTTTTGAGGTCGGGCGTGATCTGGCCACAACCCCCGGCGCGGTGGTGATGAAAAACCAGCTGGTGGAGTTGATCCAGTATCTGCCTGCGACGCCCATGGTGGGAGCGCGGCCGCTATTGATCGTGCCGCCGTGCATCAACAAGTACTATATTCTTGATCTGCGCCCCGACAATTCCTTCGTGCGCCATTGTGTCGAGGCCGGACACACGGTATTCATGGTGTCGTGGTGCAATCCGGGTGCTGCACAGGCGCATCTGGGCTGGGACGATTACCTGCAACTCGGTGTGGTCGATACGATCGCGGCGGTGCGGCACATATGCGGCTCCAAAACCATCAACGCACTCGGATTCTGCGTTGGCGGCACGATTCTTTCCACCGCGCTGGCGGCGTTGGCTGCGCGTGGCGAACGCCCGGTCGAAAGCCTGACACTGCTGGCGACCCTGCTGGATTTCTCCGATGTCGGGCAGTTGGAGGTGTTCGTCGACACCGCCACGGTGGCGCTGCGCGAAGCCGCGCTTGCCGGGGGCGGCCTGTTGTCCGGCAACGAGCTGGCGGGTGCTTTCTCGGCACTGCGGCCTAGGGAACTGGTGTGGAACTATGTCAGCCAGGGTTACCTTGAGGGCTACGCGCCGCGTGCCTTCGACCTGTTGTACTGGAATGCCGACAGCACCAACCTGCCGGGCCCGATGTATTGCTGGTATCTGCGCAACATGTACCTTGAAAACAGCTTGCGCGAACCCGGAGGCATCAAGTCACTGGGTGAGCCGGTGGATCTGACGCTGCTGGACATGCCGGCCTATGTGGTGGCCACCCGCGAAGACCACATCGTGCCGTGGCGTTCGGCGTTTGCCTCCACTGGTCTGGTTGCAGGCGAAACGCGTTTTGTGCTGGGCGCTTCCGGGCATATCGCGGGCATCGTCAATCCGCCGGCGCCAAGCCGGCGCAGCTTCTGGTGTAGCGACGACCATGCCCTGAACCCGCCGCTGCAAGCGGAGCAATGGCTGGCCGCGGCTTGCGAGATACCGGGGAGCTGGTGGTCCGACTGGAGCACATGGCTGGCCCGCTTCAAGGGGCGTAGCAGGGCCGCGCGCGCGCGTCCCGGAAATGCGCGTTACCTGCCGCTGGGCCCGGCGCCGGGAGAATATGTCAAAGTACGCATCTGATGCAGTTTCAAACCCATAACAGTTTCTGACCAAAGGAGAAGCGCAATGGCAAAAGTTGCATACGTAACGGGTGGCATGGGTGGAATCGGTACCGCGCTCTGCCAGCGCCTGCACAAGGACGGGTTTACCGTGATCGCGGGTTGCGGACCGAGCCGCGACTACAACAAGTGGATCGGCGAGCAGAAGGCCTTGGGTTACACGTTCTACACCTCGGTGGGCAACGTGTCCGACTGGGACTCGACGGTGGAAGCCTTCAAGAAGGCCAAGGCCGATCATGGCCCGATCGACGTGCTGGTCAACAACGCCGGCATCACCCGCGACGGTTCGTTTCGCAAGATGAGCAAGGCCGATTGGGATGCGGTGATGGATACCAACCTCAATTCGCTGTTCAACGTGACCAAGCAGGTGATCGACGACATGTGCGACCGCAATTTCGGGCGCATCATCAAT
Source organism: Burkholderiales bacterium (assembly GCA_043736195.1). GTDB lineage: Bacteria > Pseudomonadota > Gammaproteobacteria > Burkholderiales > JAEUOS01 > JAEUOS01. The sequence continues at coordinate 3,362 of JAYTDE010000465.1, forward strand.
ATCTCCTCGGTCAACGGGCAGAAAGGCCAGTTCGGCCAGACCAA
>JAYTDE010000466.1:0-2449 GCA_043736195.1 Burkholderiales bacterium
TGGACGCCGCGCACCGGCAGGCAGCGACGGCGCAGCGCGGCGTCGCCCAGCTCGGCGTGGGCCGCCGGCGTCAGGCGCAGTTCTTCGCGATCGGCGGAACTGGCCACGCGGTTGCAGAAATTCACCACTTCGCCCGATACCAGGGTGCCGTCGCTGAGCACCGGGCCGGCGTGCACGCCGATGCGCACATACAGGCGATGCGCGGCATTGCGTGCGTCGTTGTCGCGCAGGATCGCGCGCTTGAGCGCCACCATCGCATGCACCGCCGCTGTGACCTGATCGAAGCACAGGAACACGCCGTCACCGGCGGTGTCGACCACGCGTCCGCCTTCAGGCGCAATGGCGGCGGCAACCAGGTCGTAGTGGCGCTGCTGCAGCTTGCGGCCGGCTTCATCGCCAAACGCGGCGAAGTAGGCGGTTGAATCGACGATGTCGCTGAACGCCAGCGCCAGGTGCTTCTCGAAGCGGCGCACGATGGCGCGCGACAGCGCATCCTGCAGCCGCATCAGCTCTGTCAGCGACAATTGCTCCGCGAGATATTCAAAGTCCTTCAATCGCCAACTCCAGGCATGCCTTGAACGGGACCACGCGCGCCGGCGGCACGCGAGCATGCGGAAGTATAGGTCAGGCGTCGGCCACCGACGAAAAGCTGCATGGCAGCGTCCCGTCAGGCCGGCCGCTTGCCTGCGGCCGGTCGCGGCACGCCCCCCGTCAGCATCCGTGCGAACCATGGTCGCCGCAGGTTCTCAGTTTCGCGCCAGCTGGCCGTCGGTCGAAAGCGCATGGGGCACGTGCTGCGGCATCACCAGCACGCCGCGCGCATTTGGAATGGCTTCGATGCGAATCATCGGCGCCGCCCCGGTGACGCCACCGAACATGGTGGCAAAGGCCGCGTCGGCGGCGTCGCGCCCGGTACCGAAGCGCACCAGGCCCATCGGAATGGCCACCCCCGACGGATCGAAGATGTACCAGCGATCGCCCAGGTAGACCTCGACGTAGGCGTGGAAATCGGTCGGCCCGACGTTTGGATTGGCGCCGTAGTCGATGCCGCTGGCAAAGCGCGCCGGAATGTTGACCGCGCGGCACAGGGCGATCATCAGGTGTGCGAAGTCGCGGCACACGCCGGTTTGTTCCACCAGGGTGTCGACCGCGGTGGTGTTGCCGGTCGAGGTGTTGGCGCGGTAGGTCACGTGATTGGCGACCCAGTCGCGAATCGCCTGCACCCGGCTGTAGCCCTGCCACAAGTGGCCGAATTCGCGTACCGCCAGGCGATGCAGCCGGTCCGACTGGCAATAGCGGCTGGGATATACATAAGGCAGCACCTGCCCCGGCAGGTTGGCCACCGCCACCTCGCCCAATTGTTCCGGCTGTGCAGTGTAGTGATGCAGGTCGACCGTGGCCGCATAGTGCAGCGACAGCGGGCCGCCAAACGCCTTGAGCCGCAGGTAGCGGGTGTGGGTGACCGGGTCGGTGTAGAGGTTCCTCTGCAGCGGCTGGCTGATCTGCAGAACTTCGCTCACCACCATCTGGTGCGGGGTTTGCGCGGCGTGGATGCTGAATATGAAGTCGCAGCCGGGTTGCCCGATGTCATAGTTCAGTTCGATGGAAAATTGCAGCCTGACCAAGAGCGTCTTTCTGTGCGCCTCAAGCGCTTGCGGGATGCGAATGCGCTCAACCGCGGCATCCGCTTGCGATTGTGAGGCCAAACGCGCTTGCGGCCGCGGCGCGGCGTGGTGGCGCCGGTTTCGGCGACCTGGTGCGACTGCGCCTGGCGGGATCGCGCGCTGAAATTGGCAACCAGCGGCAGGCGTGCGCGCGTATGATCGTAAGCCTCTCGAAGAAGCGCCGGGCTGCCCCGGTTTTGTTGTCCGCTTCGAGAGTGGTAAGCGCAAGTGGACAAATTGGGGCACGCATTTTTTCGAAAGTGAAAAATGCTTGTCCAATTCATCTACACCAGCAGTGCGGTCAAGAAATTCAGCGACAAGGAGCTTTTCCAGTTGCTGGAAGGCGCGGCGACGTTCAACCGGATCCATGACATCACCGGACTGCTTCTCTATGCCGGCGGCACCTTCATGCAGGTGCTGGAAGGCGCGCCCGAGGTGGTTGACGAACTGATGCGCAGGATCAAGGTCGATACGCGTCATCGCGACGTCAATGTACTGGTGCGCAACCTGCGCACCAGCCGCGACTTCCACCAATGGCACATGGGCTTTCGTCGCATGAACAAGCGCGACGCCAAGGCACTGCCAGGCTATGCGCCGTTCTTCGAGGATGGCTTTGACCCCTCCAGGATCGGGGCCGAAGCCGACTTCGCGCTGGAGATCATGAAGGCCCTGAGCGACATGGCAACGGCCACGCCAGCGCGATCCGATGCGCGCTGAAGTCGGGCAGGCCGGTGCTGCAAGGCGGCGGGCCTGAGCGCGGCAGCCGGCTCGCGGCCCATCGGATG
>JAYTDE010000467.1:0-7054 GCA_043736195.1 Burkholderiales bacterium
CTGCGCGAAGCTGCGGCGATCGATTGACGGCAGGCCCGCCAGCGGCACCAGCGTGCCTGTGGTCCGGGTCGCGCAGCCGACCGCCGCAGTGTGACGCAAGGATGTCCATGCATTCCAACCTTCTCAACTTCAATCAAGGAGACAAGCGATGAGCGACCATCTGGGTTACCGCAAGAAATTCGGCGTGCTGGGACCTTCCACCAATACCATCGTGCAGCCCGATTTCGATGATCTGCGGGTGCGTGGCGTGACCAATCACTACAGCCGCATCGCCATTCCCAACAACCCGGTCAGCGACAACGAGGGCTTCCTGAAACTGGTGGCGAGCATCAACGACGCTACCCTGCAGGCGGTCGACATCCTCAAGACCTGCGAAATGGACTATATGGTGATGGGCATGTCGGCCGCGACCTTCTGGGACGGCCGCGCCGGCGCCGACAAGTATCTGGGCATGATGCGCGAGCGCGCCGGTGTCGGGGTTTCCTGCGGTTCCTTCGCCACCGAAGCGGCCTTGAATGTCTACAAGGCCAAGCGCATCGCCTTCCTGTCGCCCTATTTCCCGGTGGCCAACGAGCAGGTGCGCAATTTCTACCAGGACTGCGGCTTTACCGTGGTGCGCGACGTATGCCTGCGGCGGCCCAGCCCGGTCCTGATTGCGCACGCCACCGACGAGATGTGCCGGCAGGCGATCCGCGAACTCGATGGCGACGATGTCGATGCGATCGTGCAGGTGGGAACCAACCTGTCGATGATGCGCTTGGCCGCCGCCGCCGAGCTGTTTCTGGGCAAACCGGTGATTGCGATCAATACCGCGACTTACTGGCATGCCTTGCGTGCGGTGGGCATCGAAGATCGGGTCGAAGGCTTTGGAAACCTGATGGAGCATCACTGAACCGCGATCGACCTGGCGCGGCCGGCAGCCGGGGCAAGCGCGGATTGCTATTGAAAAGCCGCCAAACAAGCCAATCTGGGAGTTTGCCTGCAAGCGCAAAATAAACTTGACTAAATCGTTAGGGAATCGATATACTTGAGTGAATCGCTCGGCTTCTCCCTGATTCCAAGGACCGCAGTTTTCCGGCCGCAGGCGACACTTTCGTGAAAGGCTGATTTCCATGAGACTGACGACCAAAGGACGGTTCGCCGTCACCGCGATGATCGATCTGGCGCAACGCGATGCGAACGGGCCGGTAACGCTGGCTGCGATCAGCGAGCGGCAGGGTATTTCGCTGTCGTATCTGGAGCAATTGTTCGGCAAGTTGCGGCGCCACGGGATTGTCGATTCGGTGCGTGGTCCGGGCGGCGGTTACACCATAGCCCGCGTGCTTGAGCGCGTGACGGTGGCGGACGTGATCGCCGCGGTCGATGAGCCGCTCGACGCGACCATGTGCGGCGGGCGCCAGGATTGCCACGAAACCGGGCGTATCGGCGGCGGCAACGCCGACGATCAGGGCAAGAACCCCAAGGGCCAATGCATGACGCACGATCTGTGGGCAACGCTCAATCGCAAGATGCATGAATACCTGGAGTCCGTGAGCCTGGCCGATTTGATTCGCCAGCAGCGTGAGCGCGAGGCGGCGGCGGGCGCGAGCCCGGTACAGACGGTTGTAGTTGAGCGTCGGCGTGTCGCGCCGCGCGCGGTGGTTCCAGCGTAAGCAAACTCTGAATAAGCACGTAGGGAACAAGAGCTACTTTTTGCTTGGTATTTTGATTTGATACAAGACTGTCGTCCTGGAATCCGCGATACAGGTACTCATTCAGTGTTTTTAAATTCTGATCAAGGCAATCCCAAATGAAATTCCCGATTTATCTCGATTATTCGGCCACCACGCCGGTCGATCCGCGCGTGGCCAAACGCATGGTCACCTTTTTGACCGAGGAATACGGCAATCCCGCATCGCGTTCGCATGCCTATGGCTGGACTGCGGAAGCCGCGGTTGAAGAAGCACGCGAGAACGTGGCCAAGCTGATCGGCGCGGACGCCAAGGAAATTGTCTGGACCTCCGGTGCGACCGAATCCAACAACCTGGCGATCAAGGGTGCGGCTCATTTTTACAAGGGCCGTGGCAAGCACATCATCACGATGAGCATCGAGCACAAGGCCGTGCTCGATACCTGCCGCGAACTTGAGCGCCAGGGCTTCGAGGTGACCTATCTTGACCCCCAGCCCAACGGTTTGCTCGATCTCGAAGAATTCAAGGCGGCGATTCGTCCGGACACGATTCTGGTCTCGATCATGTTCGTCAACAACGAGATCGGGGTGATTCAGCCGATCACCGAAATTGGAGAGATCTGCCGCGCCAAGGGCATTATCTTTCACGTCGATGCCGCACAAGCAACCGGCAAGGTGGTGATTGACCTGAATACACTCAAGATCGACCTGATGTCGATGTGTGCCCACAAGACCTACGGTCCGAAGGGTATTGGCGCCTTGTATGTACGGCGTAAGCCGCGCGTGCGTCTGGAAGCGCAGATGCATGGCGGCGGGCATGAGCGCGGATTCCGTTCCGGCACGCTGCCCACCCATCAGATCGTCGGCATGGGCGAAAGCTTCCGTCTGGCGCGCGAGGAAATGGGTGGCGAGAACGAGCGCGTGCGCATGCTGCGTGACAAGTTGCTCAAGGGCCTGTCGGAAATGGAAGAGGTGTATGTCAATGGTGATCGCGAGCAACGGGTCGCCCACAACCTCAACATCAGTTTCAATTTCGTCGAGGGCGAGTCGCTGATCATGGCGATCAAGGAGATCGCGGTGTCGAGCGGTTCGGCCTGCACCTCGGCCAGCCTCGAGCCTTCGTATGTGCTGCGGGCACTGGGGCGCAGCGACGAACTTGCGCATTCCTCGATCCGCTTCACCCTGGGCCGCTTCACCACCGAGGAAGAAGTCGACTACACGATCAAGTTGCTCAAGGCCAAGATTGGTAAACTGCGTGACCTTTCGCCGCTGTGGGAAATGTTCAAGGACGGTGTCGACATGAATGCGGTGCAGTGGGCGGCACACTAGTGGATTGGCCTGGAAGAGTCGGCGGCGCCGACTCTTCCAGGATGCGAAGCGCAACGTAACAGCGAAGAGGCATTGAAATGGCATATAGCGAAAAGTTGCTGGACCACTACGAGAACCCGCGCAACGTCGGTTCGTTCGAAAAAGGCGACGACACGGTAGGAACCGGCATGGTCGGCGCACCGGCCTGCGGCGACGTGATGAAGCTGCAGATCAAGGTCGGCAGCGATGGCCGGATCGAGGATGCGAAGTTCAAGACCTACGGCTGCGGTTCGGCCATCGCTTCGTCGAGCCTGGTGACCGAATGGGTCAAGGGCAAGACGCTGGATGAGGCCATGGGCATCAAGAACACCCACATCGCCGAGGAACTGGCGCTGCCGCCGGTGAAGATCCATTGCTCGATCCTGGCTGAAGACGCGATCAAGGCGGCGATCACCGACTACCAGGCCAAGCACGGGCGGGAAGCCGGTGCCCAAGCTGTCGAACACAAAGAAGCCGCCTGAGGAAACCCGATGCCAGTCACGCTCACCGAAAACGCCGCGCGTCACGTCTCGAGCTACATCGCCAAGCGCGGCCGCGGCATGGGCCTGCGCCTTGGTGTAAAGACCACCGGCTGCTCGGGCCTGGCCTACAAACTTGAATTCGCCGATGCGCCGAATGCCGAGGATCAGCTATTCGAGAGCCATGGTGTCAAGGTGTTGATCGACCCCAAGAGCCTGGCCTATCTGGAAGGCACCGAGCTTGACTACACGCGCGAGGGGCTCAACGAGGGTTTCAAGTTCAACAATCCGAACGAAAAGGACCGGTGCGGCTGCGGCGAGAGTTTTCACATCTGAATCCACAGCTAGCCACGCAGCTTCAATTCATCCGGGCGGCCTGACCGCCCCTTTTTTTTCCGTGTCCAAGGTCTTTTCCCAAAATTACTTCGAATGGTTCGGCTTGCCGCTTGTATTCAGCGTCGATCCGACAGCGCTCGGCGACGCCTACCGCGAGATCCAGGGGCAGGTGCATCCGGATCGCCATGCGCAATCCGGCGAGGCCGGCAAGCGGGTTGCGATGCAGCTCTCGACGCGTGCCAACGAAGCCTTTGATACCTTGAAGAACCCGCTCAAGCGCGCCATCTATTTGCTCGAACTGCGGGGCATGGATATCGGGGCGGAGAACAACACGGCGATGGAGCCTGAGTTCCTGATGCAACAAATGGATTGGCGCGAAGCGGTCGAGGATGCGCTGGCGGCGAAAAACGTGGATCAACTCGACCGATTGCTGGAGCGCCTGCGCGCCGATGCCGGGCTGCGCTACGGCAAGCTGGGTGCGCTGATCGATGCCAGGGCGGACCAACCGGCGGTCGAAGCGGTGCGGCAATTGATGTTTCTTGAAAAAGTGCAAAGCGAGATCGGCGACAGTCTCGCCGCGCTGGAGAACGCCTGACATGGCCTTGTTGCAGATTTTCGAGCCGGGGCTGGCGACCGCACCGCATGAGCACCGGCTTGCCGTGGGCATTGACCTTGGCACCACCAACTCGCTGGTTGCCGCGGTCAGAAGCGGCGTCGCCGCGGTCCTGCCCGACCATCAGGGGCGCCCCCTGCTGCCCTCGGTGGTGCGCTATGACGCACACGGGGTCAATGCGGTCGGCCACGCGGCGGCGGCGCAGGCATTGAGCGATCCGAAAAACACCATCGCCTCGGTCAAGCGCTACATGGGGCGCGGCCTGGCCGACATTCGGGCGCAGAGCGGCGCACATGCGTCCTACGATTTCGTCGATGCGCCCGGCATGGTCAAGCTTGTCACCCGGGCCGGCGAAAAAAGCCCGGTCGAGGTCTCGGCCGACATTCTGCGTGCCCTCAAGGAGCGCGCGATTGAATCCCTGGGCGCTGACCTGAGCGGTGCGGTGATCACCGTGCCGGCCTATTTCGACGACGCGCAACGCCAGGCCACCAAGGATGCGGCGCGGCTAGCCGGCCTGGAAGTGCTGCGCCTGATCAACGAACCCACTGCGGCGGCGATCGCCTACGGCCTGGACAACGGCGCCGAAGGCGTCTACGCGATCTATGACCTGGGTGGCGGTACCTTCGATATTTCAATCCTGCGCCTGTCGCGCGGGGTCTTCGAAGTGATGGCCACCGGTGGCGATTCGGCGTTGGGCGGTGACGATTTCGACGCCGCGCTGGCCCAGTGGGCGATGCATGAAGCGCATCTTTCCGCGCTCTCGGAGCGTGACCGGCGCATGCTGTTGATCGAGGCGCGCGCCGCCAAGGAGCGCTTGTCCGACGCCGATACCAGTTTCTACAGCCTGCCGATGCATGATGGGTGCACCTTGGGCCTGCACGTGACGCGCAAGCTGTTCGAGGCGCTGACCGAACCCCTTCTCAAGAAAACCCTGGTGGCCACGCGCAAGGCGCTGCGCGATGCCGGCTTGTCGGCGGCGGATGTGAAGGGCACGGTTCTGGTAGGCGGTGCCACGCGCATGCCGCAGGTGCGCGATGCGGTGGCCAAGCAATTCGGCCGCGCGCCCCTGACCGATCTCAATCCCGATGAAGTGGTGGCGCTGGGCGCGGCGATGCAGGCAAACCTTTTGGCCGGCAATCATTCGGAAGGTGACGACTGGCTGTTGCTCGATGTGATTCCCTTGTCGCTGGGTCTGGAAACAATGGGCGGGTTGGCTGAGCGCGTGATTGCGCGCAACTCGACCATCCCCTGCGCACGTGCGCAGGAATTCACCACCTTCAAGGACGGCCAGACCGCGATGGCGATTCACGTGGTGCAGGGCGAACGCGATCTGGTGGCCGACTGCCGCTCGCTGGCGCGCTTCGAGTTGCGCGGTATTCCGCCGATGGTGGCGGGCGCGGCACGCATACGTGTCAGCTTCCAGGTCGATGCCGATGGCCTCCTGTCGGTTGCGGCCGAGGAAAAGACCTCGGGCGCGAAGGCTCATGTGGTGGTCAAGCCCTCGTATGGCCTGGGCGACGACGAGATCGCGCGCATGCTGCGCGAATCCTTCGAACGCGCCGGCGACGACATCAAGTCGCGCGCCTTGAAAGAGCAGCAGGTGGAAGCCGAACGAATGCTGGCCGCCCTGGCCGCGGCATTCGCCGCCGATGGCGCGCTGTTGTCGGGCGAGGAGCGCGCCGTGCTCGATGCGCTGATCGCGCAGTTGCAGGAGACCGCGCAGGGCGGCGACCACTTCAGGATCAAGGCTGCGGTCGATGCGGTCAACCGCGGCAGCGAGGAATTCGCCGCGCGCCGCATGGACCGTGCGATCAAGGCCGCGCTCACCGGGCGCACGCTCGATTCGATCAGCGCCTGAACGTTTAAAGAAAGCCATGCCGCAAATCGTTGTGTTACCCCATGTGGAACTGTGTCCGGAAGGCACGCTGATCGATGCACCGGTCGGCGTGTCCTTGTGCGATGCCTTGTTGCAAAACGGTGTCGAGATCGAGCATGCCTGCGAAAAGTCCTGTGCCTGCACCACCTGCCACGTGATCGTGCGCGAAGGCTTCGGGCTGCTGGACGCCTCCGACGAGAAGGAAGACGATTTGCTCGATCGTGCCTGGGGCCTGGAGCCTTATTCGCGGCTCTCCTGCCAGGTGATGCTGGGCGGCGCCGACATGGTGATCGAGATTCCCAGGTACACCATCAACATGGCCAAGGAAGGCAAGCACTGAGCATGCGTGCCTCGACCCCACGCCCAACCCGGGAGCCTCACCATGAAATGGACCGATAGCCGCGACATTGCCATTGCGCTGTGCGAGGCGCATCCCGATGTGGATCCCCTCAAGGTGCGCTTCACCGATCTGCACGCCTGGGTCTGCGCGTTGCCCGGGTTCGCCGACGAACCAGGACGTTCGGGCGAGAAAATTCTCGAGGCGATCCAGATGATGTGGATCGACGAAGCCGGGTAGCACGCGCTTTCCGGCGCGCTCAGGCCAGGGCGATGCCGGCCAGGCCCAGCACCATCAGGAGCGCGGCGGTCAAGCGCCGGCCGGCATCGCCTTCCTTGAGGAAGTGCGTGCCGTAGAGCGCTGCGACAAGAATGCTGATTTCACGCGCAGGTGCCAC
>JAYTDE010000468.1:0-1577 GCA_043736195.1 Burkholderiales bacterium
TTGGGCAGCACACTCCTCACCACTTCGAGCAGATCTGACTTGTGCTTGGCAGCCAGTTCGGTCTCCAGCTCATACGCCTTGTCGAAATGGTCTTCGATGGCGCGTTTGGTGCGACCGGTGACGAAAATCATGTCGGTCAGGCCGGCCTCGATCGCCTCTTCGACGGCGAACTGGATCAGCGGCTTGTCGACGATCGGCAACATCTCCTTGGGCGTGGCCTTGGTGGCCGGTAGGAAGCGGGTGCCCAGCCCCGCGACCGGAAAGATTGCCTTGCGAATTCTTTTCATGTTGGTTCCAGTAGGGCCTTCAATCCTGTCTCGTCAATCACCGCCACGCCCAGCTCCAGAGCCCGTGCCAGCTTGCTGCCGGCTTCGGCACCGGCGACGACATAATCGGTCTTCTTCGACACCGACCCCGCCACCTTGGCGCCGTGCGCTTCCAGTCGCGCCTTGGCTTCCTCACGGCTCATGGTCGGCAGTGTACCGGTCAGGACGAAGGTCTTGCCGGCCAGGCCACCGGCCGCGCCGGCCTGCGGCGCGCCTTCTTCCCAATGCACGCCAGCGGCGCGCAACTGCAGGACGACTTCGCGATTGTGCGGCTGGCGAAAGAATCGCACAATCGATGCGGCCACCACCGGGCCCACATCATTGACCTCCGCCAGTTGCGCCTCATCGGCGGCGATCAACGCATCAAGGGCGCCGAAGTGACGCGCCAGATCGCGCGCGGTGGCTTCACCCACCTGGCGGATGCCGAGCGCGAAAATGAAGCGGGCCAAAGTCGTCACCTTGGATTTTTCGATTGCGTCCAGCACGTTTTGCGCCGACTTGTCGGCCATGCGCTCCAGCGCCACCAGGCTGGCAAGGCCCAGTCGATGCAAATCAGCCGGTGTGCGCACCACGTTGGCATCCACCAACTGCTCGACCAGTTTGTCGCCCAGGCCTTCGATATCCATCGCCCGACGCTGCGCGAAATGCAGCAAGGCCTGCTTGCGCTGCGCCGCGCAAAAAAGCCCGCCGCTGCAGCGCGCGATCGCCTCGCCTTCTTCGCGCACCACCTCGGACTGGCATACCGGACAGCGCGCGGGCATGCGGAAGTAATCGACCTCCTCGCGCGGCCCGGCTTGCGACACCATCATCACCTCGGGAATCACGTCGCCGGCGCGCCGCACGATCACCGTATCGCGCCGCCACACATCCTTGCGGCGTACCTCGTCCTCGTTGTGCAGGGTGGCGTTGGTCACGGTGACGCCGCCCACGAACACCGGTCTCAAGCGCGCCACCGGCGTGATGGCGCCGGTGCGCCCAACCTGCACCTCGATGTCCTCGACGACTGTGAGTTCCTCCTGGGCAGGAAACTTGTGGGCGATGGCGAAACGCGGTGCACGCGACACGTAGCCCAGTGCGCGCTGCCAGTCGAGGCGATTGACCTTGTAGACCACGCCATCGATGTCATAGGGCAATTCGTCGCGTCGCGCGCCTACCGCCGCATAGAAGGCTGCCAGGCCGGGCGCACCCCTGGCCAGCGAGCGCTCTTCGCACACAGGCAATCCCATTTCGCCGAACCAGTCGAGCAGGCCC
>JAYTDE010000469.1:0-5886 GCA_043736195.1 Burkholderiales bacterium
ATGGCCCAGGATCGATTTGTTTGTTCTGGTCAATGGTTGAAGCACCCTCGACAATGTCTCAATTGTTCCTCGATCAATTTTTTCACAGCCTCTGAGGCCACCGATGCATGACGTTGCAAGATGGCATAACTGGATGAGGCGACCAAAATGCGACTGACGCGTGCACAGATCCTGCTGGTTGGCGCCGGCGCCATGGTCTTGGCGCTGGTGTTCGGGGTACGCATGTCGCAGGCCCTTTTCATCAGCCCGCTCAACAGTGCGACCGGCCTGGGTATCGCCGCCATCAGCCTGGCCTTCGCCTGTGCCCAGTTGATGTGGGGCATCACGCAGCCGATCGCCGGCGCGTTTGCCGACAAGTACGGCACCGGGCGTGTGCTCGCCACCGGTATCGCGTTGGTCACCCTGGGCACAGTGTTGACACCCTATGCCACCAGCACCTGGATGCTGATTGTCACAGTCGGCGTGGTCGCCGCAGGCGGCGCCGGCATGACCGGCCTGGGAGTGGTGATGTCGGCGATCGGCCGCGCCTTGCCGCCCGAGAAGCGCGGCATGGCCAACGGGATTGTCAATGCCGGCGCCTCGTTCGGCCAGTTCGCTGTGGTGCCGCTGGCGCAATTGCTGCTGGGGTCGATCGGCTGGATCGCCGCTTTGACCAGCATCGGCCTCTTGGCGCTGGCCGCGTTGCCGCTGGCGTGGGTGTTGCGTGGCAAGCCGGTTGGCAGCGCGCAAACGGTGGGCGCGGCACCAGGCACCAACCTGCGCCAGGCGTTGGCCGACGCCGGGCGTGACCGCAGCTTTGTGTTGATCGGCGCCGGATTCTTCGTGTGCGGCTTTCACGTGGCCCTCATCGCCACCCACCTGCCGGGGGTGGTCGCATCCTGCCAACTGCCGGCCGAGGTGGGTGCCTGGTCGCTGGCATTGGTCGGCTTGTTCAATATTTTCGGCAGTTTCGGCGCCGGCTGGGCGATCGGCCGCTGGCGCATGAAATCGGTGCTGTCGTGCCTCTATGCGGCGCGCGGCCTGGCGGTACTGGCGTTCCTGGCCGCACCCAAGACCAGCACCACCTTCCTGCTGTTCTCGATGGTCATCGGCCTCACCTACCTGGCGACCATTCCGCCCACCATCGGCCTGGTGGCCAAGCTGCACGGCATGCGCTTTCTGGCCACCCTGTTCGGCGTGGTGATGCTGTCGCACCAGGTCGGTGGTTTCCTCGGCGCCTGGCTCGGCGGCCGCATCTTCGACGCCACCGGCAGCTACAACTGGGTCTGGTACATCGACATCATGCTGGCCTTCGCCGCGGCATTGATCCACCTGCCGATCCGCGAAGCGCGGCTGGTGCGCCCGGCTGTGCCGACTTGAGCGCGGCCTGTCCTGAATGACCGCATCGATGACAAAACCCGTAACGCTCCATGCCCTTGACCGCTGGCAAGGACCGTAAATGAAAGACACCATGCAGACCAACTGGCGTACCCCGGTCGTCGTCATCCTGGCCGGCGCGCTGATCGTCAATTTCTCGATGGGCATCCGCCACGGCATGGGCCTGTTCCTGTTGCCGATGACAAGCGAGGTGCAGATGTCGCGCGAAGCCTTTTCGCTGGCCATCGCGGTGCAGAACATCTGCTGGGGGTTGTTCTCGCCAATCCTCGGCATGCTGGCCGACCGCCATGGCGCCGGCCGCGTGATCGCCTTGACCTGCGTGCTGTATGCCCTGGGGCTGTGGGGCATGGAACTGTCGACCACACCGCTGATGCTGACCCTGACTGGCGGTGTCATCATCGGCATGGCCCAGGCCGGGTGCACCGTTTCGGTGGTCTCGGGGGTGATCGGTCGCTCCACGCCGCCGGCCCAGCGCCAGCAGGCACTGGCGATTTCGGGCGCCATCGGCGCCTGCGGCATGTTCTACCTGACGCCGCTCCTGCAATGGGTGATCGCCGATTTCGGCTGGCGCGCTTCGCTCCTGACCGCCACCTTCCTGATGCTCGCAGTGGCGCCGGTGGCCATCGCGATGACCGAACCGGGCCGCGCGCGCCACATAGCCGGCATCGGCCAATCGGCGGGCGCGGCGATCCGCGAGGCCTGTGGTGAGCGCAGCTTCATCCTCTTGTGCCTGGGCTTTTTTGTCTGCGGCATCCAGGTGGTTTTCATCGGTGTGCATCTGCCGGCCTACCTGCGCGATGCCGGCATGAGTGGCAATACCGGCGTCATCGCCCTGGCGCTGATCGCCATTGGCAACATATTCGGCACTTATTGGTGGGGCATGCAGGGCGCACGGCGCCCGCGACGCTATCTGCTGTCGGCGATTTACCTGCTGCGCGCGGTGGTGATCGTGGTGTTCCTGCTGGTGCCGCTGTCGCCGGCGTCGGTCTATGTGTTCGCGCTGGTCATCGGCAGCCTGTGGCTGGCCACCGTGCCCCTGACCAACGGTCTGGTGGCGCACATTTTTGGAGTGAACTACCTGTCGATGCTGGCCGGTGTGGTGTTCCTGAGCCATCAGGTCGGCGCCTTTCTGGGGGCGTGGATGGGTGGCTTCCTGTTCGACCGCACCGGCAGCTACACCAGCGCCTGGCTGATCACCGCCGGCTTCGGCATTTTCGCGGCACTGATCCATCTGCCGATTCGCGAGGAACCGGTCAAGCGCCTGGCGAGCGCCTGAGTTGCCGGGCGCGGAGATCGCCCTGTATCCGGCACCGCGCGCGCCCGACCCGTGCCCCGTGCCCCGTGCCCAGCGGCAGGCGGCCGGTGCTGGCGCGTTGTGCTATGTTGCCGGCGGCTGCGCTGCGGGCCGGGCCTGGCAACCAGAGTCAAGACCGCAGCGGCTCTTCACATTACGGATCACACTTTCACATGCGCCAGATCGTCCTCGACACCGAAACCACCGGCCTTGACCCGTCACGCGGGCATCGGATCGTCGAAATCGGCTGCGTCGAATTGTTCAACCGGCGCCTGACCGATCACAACTTCCATCGCTACCTCAACCCGGGTCGCGAAAGCGACGACGCCGCGCTTGAAATACACGGTTTGACCCGCGATTTTCTGGCCGACAAGCCACGCTTTGCCGACGTCGCCGCCGAGTTCGTGGAGTACGTACGCGGTGCCGAGATCATCATCCACAACGCGCCATTCGATGTCGCGTTCCTCGATGCCGAACTGGCGCAGGCGGGACAGCCGCGTTTCCGTGAATTGGTCGGCGCGATCACCGATTCCCTGGCGATGGCCAAGGAACACCATCCGGGACGGCGCAACAACCTCGACGCGCTGTGCGAACGCTACGGGGTTTCCAACGCGCATCGCACGCTGCATGGCGCGTTGCTGGATGGCCAGTTGCTGGCCGAGGTATATCTGGCGATGACGCGTGGCCAGGATGCGCTGGGCATGGACCTGGGCGAAAGCGGCGCGGGCACCGGCATCGACGAGGAGGAGAGCGGGCCGCTCGCCACTTTCGTGCACCGCGCCTCGGCGGACGAAGCCGCGGCACACCAGCGCCTGCTGGCAGGCATTGTGCGCGAATCCAGGGGCACCCCCGTGTGGGGCGACGGGTAGCCGCCCTGACGACCTGCGCCACGAGGTAACAAGGTCACAAGGTCAACCGGTAGCACCGGTTGCCCGTTAAGCATTCGTTACAATCGATGTGTTGCGCCCGTGCGCAACACGAAACTGCCAATCACGGGTCAAAAATCAACAGGGGATCAGCATGAACTTCATGAAAAATGCGGTGGCGGGGCTGGCGGCGCTGTACGTGAGCGGGTTTGCGCTTGGCGGAGACATAAGCGGTGTCAAGATCGAACCGGCCAGCACGCAGGTCGGGGCGGCGGTCAAGGTTACTGTGTCCGGCACCGACGAGGGCATCTGCGGCCTGCGCGTCGAGTATGGCAATGGCGACGTCGACGTCACCAAGATGACCAAGGGCCGCGACGATTTTCCGCGCAGCTTCTCGAAGACCTACAACAAGCCCGGCACCTACACGGTGATCGCCAAAGGTGGGCGCGAAGGCTCGACCTTCGGTTGCAACGGCGAGGCGAAAGCCCAGGTAGTGGTTGCCGAGGCGCCCAAGCCGGCAGCCGCAGCGGCACCGGCGGCAGCGGCTGCCGGCGCAGCTGCCGCAGCGGCCTGCCCGGAAGGCTATGTGCTCAACAGCAAGTCGGTCGACAAGAAAACCGGTGCCTTCACTTGCGCGGCCAAAAAGGGCGCCACCAAGCCCGAGAAAGCGCTTGCATGTGCGGCCGGCACCGAGTATTTCGCCACACCCAAGGGCAGTTCGTTGGGATGCCGCGTGGCCAAGGCGGCCACCAAGAAGTAATTGATCCAGGCAGCAACAATCGCACATCAGGGCATCCGCATGGGTGCCCTGCTTGTTTTTGTCATCGCCAGTCTGCTGATAGCGTCGGTTGCGACGGCGCAGGTGGCGCCGGCGCCGGCTGAGATGCCGCAATCACGGCCGGTTGCCGGGCCGGAGATCTCGCCTGCGGAAGAGGCGCTCAAGCGCTACCCGCCCGGCAGCATCGAGTCGGAGGTAGAAGCCGATGCCGCACTGGCCGCCGCGGAGCGTTTGCAGCCGGCGCAGGAGCTGCGCTACAACGCCGCGCGCGCTGCTTGCTACGAGAAATTTCTCGCCGAATCCTGTTTGTCCGACGCGCGCGCCGCCAACTACCGCGCCACCCAGCGTATCCGCGAAGTCGAACTTGAAGCGCGCCAGTTCAAGCGCCGGGCCGAGGCCGCCGTGATCGATCAGCGGCGCGCCGAGAAGCGTGCGGCCGATGCCAGTGCCGAGGCGGCGCGCGCGGCCGAAGCGCCGCGCCTGGAGGCGCAGCGTGAGGCACGGCGCCTGGAAGTCGAACGCGAGGCACGCCAGTTCGAGGCGGCCGCGCCGCAGCGCGCGGCGCGTGCGCGCGAAGCCGAGAAACAGGTGCGACTGCGCGCCGCCGCGCGCGCGCGCGCGGCGGCCGAAGAAAGGGCGCGTGCGCCGCAGCGCGCCGAGAGCGCACGCCGCCAGGCAGCCAAGCTCACCCAGACAGTCGAGCGGGCGCAGCGGCGCGAGCGCGCGGCTGCCGAGAAGGCGCGCAACCAGGCGCCACCGCCTTCAGCGCAACCAGGCGCCGTCGCCGCCGGCGCAATAAAGGCGCCGTCGCCGCCGGCGCAATAGTGTTGCATTCAGGCCAGGACCGGCGATCGCTCACGCGCGCCTGCCTGCCCGCGCGCAAGTTGGCCAATGCGCCCCTGTTGGCGCGCCAGACCACTTTGAGCAATCCAAAAGACAACGCCCGCGCAAGCGGGCGTGACTACTCGGTACACATGCCGGTTCGATGCTGCGCGGCCATCCAGGCCGCAAGCCTCTCAAACGTTGCGCATGTAGGCATCCACGCATTCCTGGCGCGGGTTGCCGACCGCGGCCGGGGCAGCGACACCGCCTTTGCCGGCCTTGCGCGAAACCCGCGCCTTGGCCGCACCGGTACTCAAGTCGCCGCACGCGACTTGCGCATGCTTGCGAATGGTGCAAAGGTTTTCCCACGGGTCGTTCACCGGTTCGCAGGCCGATGCCGGCATGCGGCGGACGCTACGCCGCTTCATCGGTTTGGCCGCCGCGTCCGGGGCCATCTGCAGCGGCGCCTGGGTGATTGATGCGGCACTCCCCGCCAGGGGCGTCATGCGCGGGGCGGGCGCCTGGGCGGCGGCCAGCGCAACCCACGCCATGAGCGGCACCGCACAGGCGAATCTGAAGCATCGATCGAGGTGGTTTTGTGTCATCGCGTGGCTCCCTGGAAGAACAGTCCGGAACAACTTGGCGGCCGCATCGACCCTGGCGGTGAGGCGGGCATGCGCCGGCTCACGACAATTGCTGGGTGCACTGCAGATGAGGCCGTGAAAATATAAGGTGTACGTTTAAAAGTA
>JAYTDE010000470.1:0-4105 GCA_043736195.1 Burkholderiales bacterium
GCTGTGCCCGAGTGGTTTCACAATTATCCTTGTAGATCAATCGTCTGCGCTTGAATTCTCTGAAATCACCCAAGTACGCATCCTACCTCAAAGGCCGCGTTTCATCCAGACTCACTCCCTCCTCCGGGCACCAGCAGCCAGTCACCGCGGGACGGATCGCGTGGCGGAAAAGCCGGTGCTACAACAAGACCCGCTCAATGCCACCTGCATTGGCTGTCGCCACATACTCAGGCAGCCATTTTTCGCCCAGCACGTGGCGCGCGATTTCAACCACGATGTAGTCGGCATCGGCATCGGCATCGTTGCGAAATCGCGACAAGCCCTGCAGGCAGGAGGGACAGGAGGTCAGTATCTTGACATTGCCCTGATGGCCGCTGGACCGAATCTGTTCGACCCCCTTGCGCATCTCTTCCTCTTTGCGAAAACGTACCTGGGTCGAAATATCCGGACGGGTCACAGCGAGTGTGCCCGATTCGCCGCAGCAGCGTTCGTTGAGATCGACCTTCTGCCCCATCAGCTGATTGACCACGTCGGTGGCCCTGTAGGTCTTCATCGGCGTGTGGCAGGGCTCGTGATACATGTAGCGCACGCCACCCACGCCTTCGAGCTTGATGCCCTTTTCGAGCAGGTATTCATGGATGTCGAGCAGGCGGCAACCCGGAAAGATCTTGTCGAACTCGTATTTCTGCAACTGGTCCATGCAGGTGCCACAGGACACGATCACGGTCTTGATGTCGAGGTAATTGAGGGTATTGGCAACGCGATGGAACTGCACCCGGTTACTGGTAGTGATCTCCTGGCCGCGGTCAGCATTGCCTGACGCGGTTTGCGGGTAGCCACAGCACAAGTAGCCCGGCGGCAGCACCGTTTGCGCCCCCACGTGGTAGAGCATCGCCTGGGTGGCTAATCCCACTTGGGAGAAAAGGCGCTCCGAACCGCAGCCGGGAAAATAGAACACCGCTTCCTGGTCGTCCTGGCGCAGGGCCGGATTGCGGATGATCGGCACCACCTTGTCGTCCTCGATGCCCAGCAGGGCGCGTGCGGTCTTTTTCGGCAGGCCACCCGGCATCGGCTTGTTGATGAAGTGAATCACCTGTTGCTTCAGTGGCGCCCGTCCGACGGTGGCCGGTGGATGCCGGGTCTGCGCGCGCGCCAGCAGTGAGCCGCGCGCCAGTTGCGAGGCAAAGCGCTGCACCTTGTAGCCGAACTGAATCATGCCGGCACGGATCGCCTTGATAGTGGTGGGGTCGGTGGCGTTGAGGAAGGCCATCGCCGCGCTGGTGCCGGGATTGAATTTCTTCTGCCCTAGCTTGCGCAACAGATTGCGCATGTTGATCGATACATCGCCAAAGTCGATGTCCACCGGGCACGGCGTCTCGCACTTGTGACACACCGTGCAATGGTCGGCCAAGTCGCCGAACTCGTCGAAATGTTTGACCGAAATGCCGCGCCGGGTCTGCTCCTCGTAGAGAAAGGCCTCGATCAAAAGCGAGGTGGCGAGAATCTTGTTGCGCGGGCTGTAGAGCAGATTGGCGCGCGGTACATGGGTGGCACACACCGGCTTGCATTTGCCGCAGCGCAGGCAGTCCTTGATCGAATCGGCGATCGAGCCGATTTCACTCTGCTCCAGGATCAGCGATTCGGTGCCCAGGAGGTTGAACGATGGCGTATAGGCGCGATGCAGGTCGCCACCCGCCAACAGCTTGCCGCGGTTGAAACGACCGGTGGGATCGACCTTCTGCTTGTAGTCACGAAACGCGCTGATCTCATCGTCATGCAGATACTCGAGCTTGGTGATGCCGATGCCGTGTTCGCCGGAAATGACTCCGCCCAGACTGCGCGCCAGCGCCATGATGCGCGCCACCGCCTGATTGGCGGCCTGCAACATTTCATAGTTGTCGGAATTGACCGGTATGTTGGTATGCACGTTGCCGTCGCCGGCATGCATGTGCAGCGCCACCCAGGTGCGCCCCGATAAAACTTCCTTGTGCACGCGCTCGCATTCGCGGAAGATCGGCAGGTAAGCGGCGCCGCCGAACAACTCCTCGAGCGGCGCACGCAACTCGATCTTCCACGAAATGCGCACGATGTGCTGCTGCACCATGCGGAAAATGCTTGCCTCCTGTGGCATGGTCAGCGCGTCCGCCTTGACGCCCAGGGCGCACAAGGCCAGTCCTTTGGCGGCCACGCTCTGATCGAGGCCGTCGCGCACGGCCTGCCAGCGCGCCTTGACCTGCGCCAGCAGCGCGTGAGCCTCGCGCACGCGGTCGCCCAGCAGTTCGTCCTTGGAAAGCGAATCGTCGTCCGGATTGACCGGCAGTGCCGGCTGGCGCAGGAGTTCTTCAAGTCGCCCGATCAATTGCAACTTGTTGGATATCGACAGCTCGATATTGATGCGCTCGATGCCGTCCGAATAATCGCCCAGACGGTCAAGTGGAATCACCACATCTTCATTGATCTTGAAAGCGTTGGTGTGGCGTGCGATGGCCGCGGTACGTGCGCGGTCGAGCCAGAACTTTTTGCGCGTCTCGGCCGAAACGGCAACAAAGCCTTCGGCACCGCGCGCATTGCACATGCGCACCACCTCGCTGGCCGCGCGCGCCACCGCATCGGCGTCGTCACCACAGATGTCGCCGATCAACACCATCTTTGGCAGGCGGCCACGACGCGACTTGGTGGCGTAGCCGACTGCCTTCAGGTAGCGCTCGTCAAGATGCTCAAGACCGGCCAGCACGACCGGCGCGGCCGGGGAAGCGGGGCTGGCGGCACGCATCTGCGCGGTCAGGCCATCGAGGTAGTTCTTGATCTCGACAATCGCCGGCACCGAATCGCCAACCAGGCCGAAAAATTCAAGGCACACCGTGCGCGTATGGTCGGGCATGCGATGCAGGATGAAGCGCGCCGAAGTGATGATGCCGTCACACCCTTCTTTTTGCACACCCGGCAAGCCGCTCAGGAACTTGTCGGTGACATCCTTGCCCAGCCCGGCCTTGCGAAAACGCCGGCCTTCGATTTCGAGAATTTCCGGCGCTCCATGCGGCGTCTTGCCGTCTTTCCTGAAGCGCTGGATCGAAAACCGCGCCAGCGCCGCGTCATGAATCTTGCCCGTGTTGTGGTCAAGTCGAGTGATTTCCATGAAGTAGCCATTGGCATCGACCATGCGCCACGACAGCAGATTATCGATCGCCGTACCCCACAGCACTGCCTTCTTGCCGCCCGCGTTCACCGCCACGTTGCCGCCGATGCAGGATGCGTCGGCCGAAGTCGGGTCGACCGCAAACACCAGCCCGCGCGCCTCGGCCGCCTCCATCACACGTTTGGTCACCACGCCCGCACCGCAAAGAATGCTCGCATATTCGCGGCCGCCCGCGCCCGGCAATGGCCCGACTTCGATCTTGCCCAGCGCGTCGAGCTTTTCGGTATTGATGATGGCCGACAAACGCGTCAGCGGCACCGCGCCGCCGGTATAGCCGGTGCCGCCGCCGCGTGGAATGATGGTCAGACCGAGTTCGAACAGCTCGCGCGCCAGCAGTGCGCATTCCTCTTCGCTATCGGGGTGCAGAACCACAAATGGATACTCGACGCGCCAGTCGGTGGCGTCGGTCACATGTGACACACGTGCCATGCCATCAAAAGCGATGTTGTCGCGCCGCGTGACCTTCGACAAGCGCTTCAGGCAGGCATGGCGCAGGGTAGCCATTTCGTCGAACTCGCGCTCGAAGGCACCAACCGCAAGTTTTGCCGCCGCAATCAATTGCACTACCTGGCCACCGGACTGCGCCACCCCCAGGCCTTCACGTTCATAGGCTGCGCGCCGCTTCTCCATCTCGCCCAACCGGTGGTGCAGGGCTTCGATCAGCGCCGCACGCCGCTTCGGATTGTCCAGCAGGTCGTCCTGCAGGTAGGGGTTGCGCTGCACCACCCAGATATCGCCCAACACTTCGTAGAGCATGCGCGCGGAGCGGCCGGTGCGGCGTTCGCCCCGCAACTCGGCCAGCACCTGCCACATGTCCTCACCCAGCAGGCGTATCACGATCTCGCGATCCGAGAACGAGGTGTAGTTGTAGGGTATCTCGCGCAGTCGCGGCGCTGCTTCAGGCAACGC
>JAYTDE010000471.1:0-1815 GCA_043736195.1 Burkholderiales bacterium
TCAGGGATGAGCGGGCGTCGCGGTGCGGCTCCTGCCGCCGCTAAAGAAACGTGGCGATCTTGTCGAGCGCCTTGCGCTTGATGTCAGGTACCTTCACGCCGTCCGCAGGGTACCCCACCACCAGCAGCAGGAAAGGCCGCTCGCCTTTCGGCCGCCCGAGGATCCGGTTCAGAAAGCCCATCGGGCTTGGCGTATGGGTCAGTGTCGCCAGGCCGGACGCATGCAGCGCGGTGATCAGCATGCCACAGGCGATCCCGGTGGATTGGCCGACGTAATAGTTCTTCACCCGTCTGCCGTCGTCGAGCGTGGAATGGGTTTTCTCGAAAATGGCGATCAGGTATGGCGCGATGTCGAGAAACGCCTTGTGCTCGTCGGTACCCAAAGGCGCAAGCGCATCAAGCCATTCCTGCGGCGCGCGGCCGTTGTAGAACTCGCGCTCCTCCTTTTCCGCCTCAAGACGGATCGTAGCCTTGATGCCGGGGTCACTGATCGCCACGAAGTGCCAAGGCTGCAGCGCCGCGCCGGAAGGTGCGCTGCCGGCGGCCAGCAGGCACTGCTCGATGATTTCGCGCGCCACTGTGCGATCGGAGAACTCGCGCACGGTGCGACGGCCCTGGATCAGGGCGTTGAAGGCGCGCGCCCGCTCGATCATTTCGGCCGGAGGATATTCGCGCCAGGAGGGGTGCGGAACGAAATGCGCGTCGGGCATCTGCGGGCTCCTGCTACTCGACCTTGATGTTGGCTTCCTTCACTACCCGGCCCCAGCGCGCGATCTCGCTTGCGACGTGGCTGGCGAGTTGCTCGGGTGAACTCGCCACCACGTTCATGCCCATGCCTTGCAGCCGGTCACTCATGTCCCTGGTTTGCATGATGCGCACCACGTCGGTATTGACGCGGTCGATCACCGTCCTGGGCGTGCCGGTCGGCACGAAAAAGGCGAACCAGGTCGATACGTCGAAGCCAGGCACGCCGGATTCGGCCAGCGGGGCCACGTCCGGCGCGGTGGCCGAGCGCTCCTTCGAGGTGATCGCCAGCACCCGCACCTTGCCTGCCCGCGCCTGCGGCATGATCGCAGTGACCGTATCGAATGCCACCTGCACGTCGCCGCCGACAAAGCCCTGCATCGCCGCCACCGTGCCCTTGAACGGTATGTGGGTCATGTTGGTCCCGGTGAGTGAGCCAAACAGGGCGATGATCAGGTGCGACGAGGTGCTGATGCCGGGCGACCCGATGTTGAGGGCACCAGGCCTGGATTTGGCCAGATCGATCAGTTCGCGTACGCTCGTGACCGGCAGCGAAGGATGAACCGCCAGCAGGTTGGGGATGGTTACCAGAAGCGAAACGGGGGCGAAGTCGCGCACCGGGTCGTAGGGCAGCTTGGCATACAGAGCCGGGTTGGCGCCATGGGTGCCGATGTGCCCCATGAAGATGGTGGTGCCGTCGGGTGCCGACTTGGCGGAGGTCTCGGCGCCGATGATGCTGCCGGCGCCCGGGCGGTTGTCGACCGTGACCGGCTGGCCCCAGGTTTCGGTCAGTCTCTGGGCGATCAGGCGGGCGAGGGTGTCGGTGGCCGCGCCGGGCGGGAAGGGCACGACGATGCGCACCGGGCGGCCTGGATAGGCCTGGGCCTGGGCCTGGGCCAGCGGTGCGGCGAGCAGGCACAGTAAGGCAAGGGCAAGTCTGAACATCTTTGTCTCCGCGTCTTTGTGTTGGCGTGATTATGCCTTGGGCGTTGTGCGTGCGCGCGCATGGTCGGGGCTTTCCGCCTCCTGATAGCGCGCCAGACCGGCTTCGCGATCCACCGGCACTATGCTT
>JAYTDE010000472.1:0-1841 GCA_043736195.1 Burkholderiales bacterium
CGCCCAGAAAAACTGGTGAGCGCGCACATCGAGCGCAAGCCCGGCCAGGGCGCACACGGCGACGGCAAGAACGATGAGGGCGTGCAGGGCTGCCAGGAGTTCCTCGATCTGGCGATGGACCCGGCGATCCTCGACTTGGTCGAGGGGGTGCTGGGGCCGGACATCATCCTGTGGGGCGCGCACGTTTTCTGCAAGCCCGCCGGCGACGGTTATGAAACACCCTGGCACCAGGACGGCCACTACTGGCCGATGCGCCCGCTGGCCACCTGCACGGTGTGGGTGGCGCTGGAAGAGTCGGTGATTGAAAACGGCTGCCTGCGAGTGATTCCGCGCTCGCATGCGGGGCGTGTGACGCACGCGCACTTGCGTGAGGAGCGCCACGACCTCACGCTCACCATGCGCACCGAAGAACGACATTTCGACCCGTCCACCGCGGTGTCGCTCGAACTTCTGCCGGGCCAGATGTCGCTGCACGATGTGTATCTGATCCATGGCGCTAAACCCAATCGCTCGGGCAAGCGGCGTACCGGCATCGCGCTGCGCTACATGCCGGGTACCTCGGTGTTCGAACGCAACATCAGTCTGGACGGCACCGGCGTTGCCACCGCCTTCGCCACCCGCCCGCTATGGCTGCTGCGCGGGCAGGATCGCACCGGGCGCAACGACTTCAAGGTCGGGCACTGGAACTGACGAGCCCGCCGGCCACTTGCGGTACATTCGGCAACCCGACGACGCCAACACCAACGACATGCGCGCAGGAATCCTGAAGGACCTTCGACCGCACCGCGCTCATCATGCGCCTGGCCCGCGCGTATCACGCTACGGTCGCCGCCTTTTAGTCCGAATCGGATATTTCCATGGCACGCTGGCGACTCCTGTTTTTGGTGAGCCAGCCGGGCTCTTGTACCCAGAAGCAATACCCTTACGTTTTTTGGAGGCACTGAAGGCATGACAAACTCAAGCGAAATCGAAATTCGGCCCGCGTCCGGTGCCATAGGCGCGGAAATTTCAGGCTTCGACCTGGCAGAGCCCGTAAGTGATGCCCTGATCGCCGCCATACGTAGTGCCTGGCTCAAGCATGGTGTGCTGTTCCTGCGCAATCAGGCGCTGCCGCCGGCGCAGTTCCAGGCCTTTTCCGAGCGCTTCGGCGAAGTCATCGAGTATCCGTTCGTGGCCGGCATCGAAGGGCATCCGCTGATCATCCCGGTGTTAAAGCTGCCGCATGAGCGCAACAACTTCGGCGGCATCTGGCACACCGATACCGCTTACCTTGAAGTGCCGCCGATGGCCACAATGCTGATCGCGCGCGAATTGCCGCCCTACGGCGGCGACACCCTGTTCGCCAGCGGCGCTGCGGCGTTCGAGGCGCTGTCGCCGGCCCTGCAGCGCATGCTCGAAAGCCTCAAGGCGGTCAACACGTCAGCCAAGGCCGATGTCACCAGAACCCGCGAAGACCGTATCAAGGATGCACCGACAACACAGGCGAAAAAGGAACTCTCGGCTGAACACCCGGTGGTGCGCACGCATGCCGAAACCGGGCGCAAGTCACTGTATGTGAACTACGGCCATACCGCGTGCTTCGCCGGCATGACCGAGGAGGAGAGCCGGCCGCTGCTGGAGTTCTTGTTCGCCCATCAGGCCCAACCGGAATTCACCTGCCGCTTTTCATGGCGGGTGGGCGACATCGCGTTCTGGGACAACCGCTGTGTGCTGCACAACCCGGTCAACGACTATCACGGCTACAAACGCCTGATGCACCGGGTGACGCTCAAGGGCGATCGGCCGCGTTAGGGAAACACTGAACAAATCCGTAGATCGAGAAAGTCACTTTTGCAACACCT
>JAYTDE010000473.1:0-1874 GCA_043736195.1 Burkholderiales bacterium
TGCAATCATGACGCCGCCCATGGCAATCACCCGGCTTGGTCCATAACGGTCGGCCAGCGCGCCGAACACCGGCTGGGACAGGCCCCAGGTGAACTGCCCGACCGCGAGAGCAAAACTGATGGCGACGATGCCGAGTCCGGCCGAAGCATTGATCGGCGCGATGAACAGACCGCTGACCTGCCGCCCACCCATGGTGATCATGACTATCAGGGTGGCGGCGATCACCACCAGCCACGGCATGCGCTGCGCCATCGCGCTCATCGCTTAACTTCCGCGACGCGCATCATGCTTACATCGACAGGCCGGCGTGATTCCACCACGCGAGGTCCGAATGCGCGCGCAGATCGAGTTCGAACGTCCACGCCGAGCGATGCTGGGTCGCGAGGTGATAGTAAGTTTCGGCGATCGCGGCGGGCACCAGCAGACCGTCCTTCGCCAGGCCTTTGCGCTAGCGCAAGGACTGGAATCGCTCGGGGCCGAGCATCTTGCCGAGCGTGTCCGGCGCATCAACCGCGCCGTCGATCATGATATGCGCGACATGGACGCCCTTGGCGGCGAATTCGGCATTCAGGGTCTGGCACAGCATGCGGCGCCCACCCATCGCCGCCGCATGGGAGTGCTGGCCGGCGTTGCCGCGCATCGACGCAGTGGCGGCGGTGACCAGTAGCGTGCCGTGCCCACGTTGCGCCATGCGAGGCAGCAAGCACGACGCCAGGCGAAACAGGCCAAAGGTCGCCATGCGCCAGCCCATTTCGAAGGTCTTCAACGAAGTCTCGGCGAGCGCGCGGTCGCCGATCTGCGCGCCGAGGTTGAAGACCGCGACCTCGATCGGGCCGAGATTGTTCTCGATGCTCTCGACCAGGGTCTCGATGCTGCGCTCTTCCACCGCGTTCAACATAAAACCGCTCGCGCTACCGCCCGCCTCGGTGATCTCGCCAACCAGGCGATCAAGCCCCTGGCTGTCGCTGCGCCGGGCCAGGCAGGCAAAAAAACCCTCGCGCGCAAAACGTTTCGCGACGTGACCACCGATTCCGGCGCCCGCGCCAATGACCAGACAGACGGGTTTGCTCACGATAACTCCCTCGCTATCAGCTCAAAGGTGGTACGGATGGGCGCCAACTGCCGGGCGGCACTGAGGCGCCTGCGATTAGACACGCGCACGCCTTCATTGACCAAGGTCAACATCGCCGCCAACTCCGTGGCGCGGGGCGCGGCGCAGCCGGCCTCGCGCAGACAGGCAGCGAACGTTGCCTCCAGGTCGAGCAGATGCGCGTTTGCGCGGCTGACCAAGTCGTCATCAACGCCGGCCATCTCCAACACGGTATTGATCAGCAGGCAACCGAGGTGCGCGCGGCTGCGCTGCGCGTGCGTGGCGCTGCCCTCGAAAAAAAGCTTGAGCGCCTGCAAGGGTGGATGTTCGCCTCGCGCACGCTGCAACACTGCCTTGGCGCGCTGTGCGAATTCGTCCAGGCATTCGATGAAAAGCTTGCGCTTGTCGCCGAAGGCTGCGTAGAAGCTGCTGCGCCCGATGCCCATGGCGCCGAGCAGTTCGGCCAGGGTGCCCGCCTGGTAACCCTTGTCCCAGAACAAGGCGAGAGCCTGGTCGCGCGCGGTGGCGCGGTTGAACTCCAGTGGGCGAACCATGCCGAATTATGTATCGGTCGGTACATAACCACAAGCGCGTTGCGGCCGAAAATACCGCGCGGCCATGCCTGCAATGCCGCTTGCTTGGCCCGATCCGCGCGCCGCCACGCATCTGGGCGTGGGCGTCGACGCGGTGCGCGCGATCTAGCCGGGCATCGTCTATGTCTCGATCAGTGGCTTTGGCGACGTCGGCCCCTATGCTGACAAACGGGTTTACGACCCCGTCATTC
>JAYTDE010000474.1:0-6307 GCA_043736195.1 Burkholderiales bacterium
TGGAACGATGCCGGCGGATTTCGCCACCAGCAGCGCGCGCTCGAAGGCGCGGGCGAGTTCGTGCAGGCGCTTGAAGCTGACCGTACCGGCAATCCCGGCCAACGTATGCGCGGCGCGCACCAGTTCGTCACGCGGCGGTTGCGGCTCCTTCGACAGCAGCACAAGCTCGGCCTGCATCACGGCCAGGTGAGTACCGGCTTCGTCCACGAAAATGCCGTACAGGCTCGGACTGACCCGCATGTCGCCAATGATGATGCTGCGTTCGGGAAACCCGTTGGCGGCATCCGCTGCCACGGGCGCGGCGCCGACGGCCTCAAGCGGCATGGCGAAAGCAAGGCCTGCGCGCATGCGCTCGCAAGCCGCGATCAACGGTTCCCCTGCAACCGCCGATACGCCGGTGCGCGCGAGCTCATCGATCCAGCGCGCGAACAGCGCATGCGCGGCGCCGATCATCGCCAGCAGATCCGGGCTGGCCGGATGAACATCCTGCAGCCACTGGTTCATCACCTGCTCGGCTGCCCACGCCGCTTCTCCCAGGCGATGCAGACCAACCATGCGGCCGCTGCCCTTGAGCGTGTGGAAACCGCGCCGGACAATGGTCAGCGCATCCTTGAGCGAGGGTTCGGCCGCGACCAGCACGTGTTGCGCCTTGATCGCAGCCAGCACTTCGCCGGCCTCCTCCAGGAAGATCGCCAGCAGTTCGGCATCCACCACCTCGGCGGACGAGCCGGCCAGCGCGGCAACCTCGGCGGACGGCGCCAAGACCGCTTCGGCAGCCGCATGCGGAGCAACCTCGGCCATCGCCTGTTCGATGTCGGCCAGCGTCGGGCCGCTATGCGAGGGTTGATCCAGCAACTCCAGAGCGCGGCCGGCGCTGGTCTGCAGCCCCGGTTCGTCGACCAGATCCGCATCCTGCTGGATCGATTCGAGATTGGCCTTGAGTTCGGCGGCCAGCACGCTGTCGCCAGGTTTGTCGCGCCAGGCTTCGAACAGGGTGCGCGCGTCCTTGCGTTGCAGGTCGAGTTCGGCCTCGACTGTCAGTGACGGCGGCGGCGGCGCGCTGGCGTCATCATCCAGCGGGAAGTCAACCACCAGGGTGGCGACCGGCAACGCCTGTGTCTCTTCCTCGACCGCGCGCGGCCGACGTGGCGTCACCGGCCGCATCAAGGCATCGAAATCGGCGACACCGTGCTGCAGGGCTTCGATATAGAAACCCAGCCCGCTCATGGTCTGCGCGACTCTTTCGAAGTCGCCGGGCGCGGCCAGGCAATCCTCGGCCGCGAAGCGGGTGATCTCGGCGCGACATTCGGCCAGAGCCGCAACCGCGCGTTCGGCGCCAAGCATGCTTAGCGCACCGGATACCTGGCGCAACTGCACGTCGAGCGAGGGCAATTCGATACGCTTGGCCGTGTCGCGGAAAAAGCCGTCCAGTGTCGCTTCGATGGACGACAGATTGCTCTTGATCTCGATCACTACCTGCGCCATCACCAGGCGTTCCTGGGCCTTGCGTGCCATTTCGTCGAGCACCGGCGGCGGCACATCGGTAGGCTGCCCTCCCAGGCTGGCATGCAGACGCGCACCCATTGCCACCACCTGCTGCGGAAACTCCGGCGAAATGCGTGCGAAATTCTCGACGGCGCTTTCGGCCAGCAGCAGCGCGGTGGCGGTCTCCAGTGCGATCGCCTCGGTTACCCTGCCCGGATTGTCGGCGACCCACACCGTCACCGACGAGATGGCGCTTACCAGGAGAGCGAGATCGGGCTGCTCCAGATTGGCAACCCGATCCTTGAGTTGCGCCGCCTGTTCGCGAAATCCGACGAGTTCATGCGTATGGCCCGAGCAAAAACGGTTCCACTTGTCCTTGGCCAGTGCGATGATTTCGCGCAAGGCCCGCAAGTCGGCGTCAAACGGCCGCGGATCGCGGCGCTGCCCGCTCTGGTCCGGAATCGCCTGATCGAGCGCAAACACGCGACGGATTTCCTGCACGTGCGGGCTTTGCACGCGACTCCTGGCGACGAAGTACAAGGTATCGCGCAGCAGGCGTTCGGCGACATTCTGCGAACCCTCCATCAGGCGCTTCATCTGCAGATCGATGCGCGCGCACAAGCGCTTGCCCTCGTTGCCGGCCTGCGCGCCCACCGCAATCAGCGCCTCGGTAAAGCCGATGGTGACCCACCAGAAAGCACGATGCTGGGCCAGCGCCTGCGTGCGCTCGATGGCACGTACCGACTCGGTCATTTCGCGCAGCGCCGCATTGTCCGCGGCATTGCGCAGCCAACGCAGCAAGCCGGCCTGGAAACGGCGTCGCTGGCCCAGCACGAACTGGCGCATATCGACAGGCAACTCGGGCGCCTCGCGACGCGGCGGACGTGGCGAAAGATCGGGGAAAAACAGATCCGATTCGAGAATGCGTTCCG
The DNA here is from genome assembly GCA_043736195.1 of Burkholderiales bacterium. GTDB lineage: Bacteria > Pseudomonadota > Gammaproteobacteria > Burkholderiales > JAEUOS01 > JAEUOS01. The sequence goes on from JAYTDE010000474.1 coordinate 2,418, forward strand.
CGCCGCGCGCCTTCATCACCGCGCTATAGGCCGGGAACAGTCGCACTGGATGGTGCGCCGCGCCTTCGACCAATTCATCAAGGTAAGCGCCGAGCGCCACGAACCCGGCGACCAGCACACGGCCGATATCCGGGGTCATCGCGACCGCACCGCTATCGATGGCGTCAATCAGGCGCTCGGACTCCTCGGTGAGGCGAGTCACACCTTCCAGGCCCACGATATCGAGAGCCCCATGGGCCTGATGCAGGTGCGTCTTGCAGAATTTAAGCTGCGTGGTGTCAAGCGGATTGGCGCCAAAAGCAGTGATCGCGGCGCCGGCTTGCCCCAGCGCCTGCTCGATCTCACCCTTGACCCAGGTCAGCGGGCCGATGTCGAATTCAGTGGCTGCGCTCATTTCACCCTACCTTGCGGCGACAGTCATGACAGGGGCCGAAAGGCGCCAGGCCTCAGGCAACCCTGAACCCGGAAACCGACGATTTGAGCTCCAGCGCCAGCGCCGCCAGCTGACGCACCGAATCCGCGGTTTGCCGCGTTCCGGCCGAGGTCTGCTCGTTGACCCGCAGCATCTCCTCCATGTTGCGCGCCACGACCTGAGCCGACTCCGCCTGCGTCGAGGTGGTCACCGATATGCCGTCGATGAGTTCTGACAGGCTGCGTGAAACGCGACCGATCTCCGACAATGCCTGGCCGGCCGCATCGGACAGGCGCGCACCTTCGACCACGCCCTGGGTGGATTTTTCCATCGCGGAAACGGCGTCCTGGGTGTCGGTCTGAATCGTCTTGACGATCGCACCTATCTGTTTGGTGGCTTCCGCCGAGCGTTCCGCCAGGCGCTGCACCTCTTCGGCCACTACCGTGAAACCACGGCCGGCCTCGCCGGCCGAGGCGGCCTGGATGGCCGCGTTCAATGCCAGCACGTTGGTCTGTTCGGTAATGTCGGAGATCAGTTCGACGATCTCTCCGATCTCCTGCGACGATTCGCCCAGCCGCTTGATGCGTTTGGAAGTTTCCTGGATCTGCTCGCGTATCTCGTTCATGCCGGCGATCGAGTTCTGCACCGCACCCATGCCCTTCTCTGCGGCCGACAGGGATTGGCGCGCCACCTCGGCACTCTCGCGTGCGCCGCGCGAAACCTGTCCAATGTCCTCGGCCATGCGCAGCACCGAATCGCCGGTCTGGCGAATTTCGCCCGACTGTCGATCCTGGGCCGAGAGCAGTTCGGCGGACGTATGTTGCGCCGACTCCGACGCCAGCGAAACCTGCGCGGTCGCCTGGTTGATTCGCAAGACGACGTTGCGCAATTCCTCGATGGTCAGGTTGACCGAATCGGCGATTGCGCCGGTGATGTCTTCGGTGACCGTCGCCTGCACCGTCAGGTCGCCGTCGGCCACCACCGCCAGCTCGTTCATCAGGCGCAGAATCGCCGCCTGGTTCTGGTTGTTGACCTGCTTGGCATCGTTCTCCTCTTCCGCCACGCGGGCGCGCTGCGCTTCCTGGTCGGCGCGGTAAACCAGAAACATCAGCGCCAAGGCCGCCATCGCCAGTAGCGCGAAAAACGTCATCACGTAAAAATTGACGGCGCGGCCGTCAAGTTCCTTCTGAAAGCCCACGGCCAGCGCGGACAACGACTCCTTGAGCTTCTCGTTGTCCTGAAAAATGCGCTGCGCCGACTGCTTGGCATTGACCAGACGTTGCATGTTGCCGAGAATTCCCGATACCGCTTGCTGATACGCCGCAAACGCCCGTTCGAGATCGGCCAGGCGCTCCTTCAATTCCGGATCCGTGGCGGCGCTCAGACGCAGGGCATCGCTGCCCTTGGCCAGTGCCAGCAACAATTCGCGAAAGGTATTGGTGTCCTTGCCCAGCAAAAACGCCACCTCCGGATCGATCGATTCGCCTGCCAGCAGCGCATTGGCGTTCTTGGCCATGCGTTGCGTGAGCATCACCAGCTGCGCGCTGGCTGACAACTCGCGCGAGTTGGCCCCTGCTGACAGCTTCAACGAAGCGACCTGTTCGGCCAGTTCGAGCAATTGCGGATTGTTGGCATTGATGGCGCGGATCGAGGCACCCAGCTGAACCAGGTTTTTCTGCTGCTCGATGACCACCGAGGCATTCTTTTCGGTCTTGCTCCACTCCTGATTCACCAGCACAAGAAGAGGTTCGACGCGCTGCGGCGTCTGGACGCGGCTTTCACCCTCGCCGGCCAGTGCGATAAGGTTGACGGCAACGCGGTCGCGGCTCTCCTTGAGTTGCGCGAACGCCAGGGTATTGCCCTGCACCGCGTTCGGTACGGCTTTGGCCAGACGCTGCGAATGCATCAGCGTATCGCCTGTGGTCGACACGCCGGCGGTCAATTGACTGGCGTCGCTGAAGTCCTTGCCGATGACGATCGCCAAAAACACCAGCGCAGCCACCAGCAGCAGCGCCAGCGCCGAATACTGGCGCTCGGGCGGCAGATGTCCGATCAGCGGCAGAGGTTGGCGCGCGACGCGCGCGGTACTTCCCGGCGCCGCGACCGTATTGCCGTCAATGCCTGTCGTTGCCTGTTCCTGCGCCCGCTTGGCCATGGGCCACTTGAAAGGGAATGCCATGCTTCCTCCTGCGAAGGGCAGGCTCGAATGCGCAGGAACAGCGCCTGCGTCGAGCGTGCGAGGATTCGCGCTAAGTCCCGACCTGCAAAAACTCCGGCAGCGCCACCAGGCGCGCCAGCTTGAGTTCACGCCATTGAAACCCGGCCTGATCGGTCCAGCGCTCACCTTCCCACGGCGCGCCTTCGTCCGTCGAAGTCGTCCTGGTGAAATCACGCGGGTTGCGCAAGCCCAGCATGCGCGAAACCATCAATGCCACGCTGATGCCCAGGCGACCATTGACCAGCACCAGGCGGTTCTCCACACCGCGCGGCGTGCCGTAGCCGGTGGCAAAGCCGGAGAAATCAATGACGCTCACCAGCGTGCCGCGCGCATTCGCCAGGCCGGCGTACCAATGCTTGGTCAGCGGTACCGGCGCCAGCACCGGTACCGGCATGATCTCGCCGGCTTCGGTCAGGTCGATCAACCACAGCACCGAGCCGCACTGCACCCCGAGCCGCGCCGCGGAGGCAGGCTCGGCCTTGGCGCTCGCGAGGCGATGCGCGAGATCCTGCTGGAACTGTCGAAGACTGGTCTTGGTGGCCACGGCATGCGAGTCGAACGGCGGCGCTCAGCCGAGTTCGGCAATCTTCCTGAGCAACTCGTCGGCGTCGACCGGCTTGACCAGATAGCCCTTGGCTCCCTGGCGCACGCCCCAGATCTTGTCTGTTTCCTGGTCCTTGGTGGTACACATGAAAATCGGGATATGCGCGGTTTCCGGTGCCCGTGCGATCTGCCGGGTGGCCTGGAAGCCGTTGAGTCCCGGCATCACCACGTCCATCAAAATGAGGTCCGGCAACTCAGCCGTCGCTCGTGCCACCGCCTCTTCACCGCTTTCCGCGGTGATCACCGAGTAGCCCTTCTTGACCAACAGTTCCTGCAGGAAAAAACGCTCGGTGGGACTGTCGTCGACCACCAGGATTCTCTTGACCGGCATGCATGGTTCCCGTCGATGAATGATTGAAGCTATTGCCGCGCTACCGCGTGTACACCCACGGTCTTGAGCAGGCTGTCTTTGGTGAATGGCTTGGTCAGGTATTCGTCCGACCCCACCATGCGACCGCGCGCCCGGTCAAACAGGCCGTCCTTGGAAGAAAGCATGATGACCGGTGTCGCGCAGAAGCGCGCGTTCTTCTTGATCAAAGCGCAGGTCTGATAACCGTCGAGCCTTGGCATTATGATGTCGCAAAAGATGACGTCGGGCGAATGATCGGTAATTTTCGCCAGCGCATCAAACCCGTCCTCGGCGAGAATGACCTGACA
>JAYTDE010000475.1:0-5824 GCA_043736195.1 Burkholderiales bacterium
AAAATCGGATTTGTACAGCCGGTAACACAAGGTGCTCGACGATGCGAAAGGCATGGGCGATCCAAAACCTGCCAAAGACACAGGGCGTGTAGTGCGTAAAGTTTTCGGGCGGACAACAGATCAAACGGGCCGGGCTCGATTTGAATTTCAGAGGCAAGCCCCGCCGTCTTTAGACAGCCCTTCAAGTAATCAAAGGGGTCGGGATCGAATTGAATTCCGGGCGGGGCGAGAACACCGTATCCGAACAGTCTTTTGAAGAATAAGGACGTCCCACCCAGACGCCGGCAATGCCGGCGTTGTAGTTTGCAGCCGCGTTGCGCGGCGCTGTTACGTTACTTCTTCGCTGGCGTCTTGTCCGGGATGACAAACCCGATAGACCGCTTCTTCGAATCGGGCGGAGCCCGCAGTTGGCGCATCGAATCGATCAGCCCGGTGATCGCCTGATCGTGCGAATCGACCTTGCGCTCCAGGCGTTTGAGCTTCGAGGCAAGTTCCTGTTTGCCAACGACCAGATTGCGCATCTCGATGAACGCGCGCGTCACCCGGACGCTGATCTCGGGGGCACGGGTGCTGTTCAACACCGTCGCCGCCATGATCGCGCCGTGCTCGGTGAAGCCCCACGGCGCGTAACGACGGCCGCCGCGGCCGGCGGCCTTCAAACTTGTGGTCGCAAATTGCGACCTCAAGTCGGCGAACTCCTTCGCGTTGAACTGGAACATGAAGTCCTCGGGGAAGCGCTCGCGGTTGCGATTGACCTGCTGGTTAAGCCGCTTGGTAGTTTCGCCATAGAACGCCGCCAGATCGGCATCGAGCAACACGCGCCTGCCGCGCACGATCAGGATGCGCTGGGCGATCTCCTCGATCGACCGCGGTGCCGTCGCCGGTGTGATGCTCATGGCCGCACGTCCTCAGCGACCCGCTTGCGCGAGCACGGCTTCGAGCATTTCCATGACGAAGCGCAGCTTCGGTTTCGGCAGTTGGATGATGCGCTCCGCAGGTCGGGAGCGAAGTTGATTCCGACCGAGTCTGTGGAGGATAATGCGGCATTCTGGGTGTCGCGCCCCCTTCTTTCCGGCCAGAGGTAACCATGAGTGCCATCGTCATCGAACATGTAGACGTCAAGGATCTGCCTGATGCTTGGCGTGCGCGGCTACCCGTACCTGCCGCTGAACGGGTGACGGTGCGCATCGAAGAGGAGTCCGGGCGGCCTCCCGCCGAGGCACAACACGACGACGCGATCGACCTCCTGTTCGGGATGTGGCGTGACCGCGAAGACATGGCCGATGTCGAGGCTTATGTTCGCAAACTGCGCGCGCCCCGCTACAACCGCGACGGTACGCGCAACAACGGCTAGCCTGCGATGCTCATCGACTCGGACGTCCTGGTGTGGCTTACGCGCGGACATCCGGGTGCGTTGGCGCGTTTGAGGCAATTGCCTGTTTGGCGCATCAGCGCGGTTACCTACATTGAACTGGCGCAAGGCTGCCGCGATAAGGCGGAATTGACACGATTGCAAGGCGCCTTGCGCCAGCCGCGTACGCAGATCATCCCCTTAAGCGAATCTATCAGCGAGCGCGCGATGCACTTGATAGACCGCCATGCGCTCGGGAGTGGGCTACAGCTCGGCGACGCACTGATCGCTGCTACCGCGCTTGAACATTCGCAATCTTTACTGACCGGGAACACAAAGCACTTCATCGCGATCGACGGTCTCTCGCTGGAACGATTTGACCCGTATGCGGATGCAGGCTAGTCAGCGTGCGTCACAGATCGTGACATCGGTGGCACTCAAAGAATCAAAGCGGTCGGGACCGGATTGAATTCCGGGTGGGGCAATAGCACCGCATACGCATAGCCCTTCGAAAGTCGGATTTGCACAGCCGACAACACAAGGTACGCGCCACTTTGCCAGCTGGATGCGCAAGACCGAGTTGAACAATGCGGCCTTGTGCGGCGCGGTCGAAGAGATGGCGCACGCCCTGATCGACGCCGACCTTGGCGGCGGCGTGGTGAAAAAGCGTGTCGGCATGGCTGGCACTTGAGTACCCTCCTTGCGTATCATTGTGGAACGCAACTTTCCTCCGATCACGAAACCAGGAGCGCTCGATGAACATCCGCCCATTCGCCGTGAACCGCAGGCTCGTCAACAACACCTTCGGGTTTCTTGTCCTCGCCGCTTTTTTGTGGGGCCTCATTAACTTCAACGCGGACCTTGAGGTGCCGCAGGTGGGTGTGGCCGAGTTGACAACCCTGCGCGCAGGGGGCAATGCGCCGGTGATCATCGATGTGCGCGGCCCGAAATCCTGGGGCGAAGGACATATCGAAAGTGCGCGCCACATACCGCTGGACGAGCTCGATGCGCGTGCCAAGGAGTTGCCCGCCGACAAATCGCAGCGGGTGGTTGTCTATTGCGGCGAGGGCAGCAATCTCGGGCCCGCTGGCACGGCGAAGCTGCAGTCTATGGGCTATACCAATGTCGCCAATCTGTCAGGCGGCATCGAAGCCTGGCGTGCAGCGGGCCAGAAGGTGGTAGCCGGCAACTCGTGAGCCGGTCGACCTCGATCACGCCGCAGCCAATTTAGGGCCCAATCTTTTCCTGTCCATGAGTTATCGGCAGATAGTGGCGGATTCACGTTGAATATCCGGCCATCTTGACTCAACGCCGTCATCCACGAAGCACGCTTCTGCTCGCGGCATTGGCATGCGTGATCTCGCTCTCCGGCTGCGACGCGCTGCGCCCCTTCGAGCAGGTATGCGAACGCAAGCTTGAGCCAGCGAGTTTCCGAGTGACCGCAGCACCAATGCAGCATGAGCTGGACCTCACGCAAAGCGCGGCGCAGTTGGGCGCCCGCGGCGCAGCCGCTGCCGGCCGCCTGATCCTGGGCATCACCAGCGCGCAGATGAAAAGCACGGTGTCCGCCCGCGGCAATGCGATCACCGCGCCATTCTCGCGACGCTATTGCGTGCGCCCCCAGGTTGAAGTAACGCTGGCGGTCGAGCCGATCAAGGTGGCGATCGCCCGCGAACACACGCCCGGCAGTTGCGAACATGTCCTCACCCTCAACCATGAGATGAAACATGTGCTGGTTTACGAGCGCTACCTCGCCGAGCTTGTCACCGAGGTCGAGGCCGCGCTCAAGATCGGGGTTGGCGATCGGGTGCGCCACTTCGCCAGCCGCGCCGATGGCGAGCGCGAATTGCCATTGCTCATCGAACGCGCCATCAAGCCATTGGTCGAAGCCGGCATGCGGCAGGCCCAGCAGCGGCAGGCGGCGGTCGACACGCCTGACGAATACGCGCGATTGGATGCGCTACAGGCGCGTTGCCTGCGCTGACCGCGTTTCAGGCGCGCGGCGCCTTGAGCCAGGCCTCCGCCAGCCGCACCCAGTAGGTGGCGCCCAGGGGAATCAATTCGTCATTGAAATCGTAGTTCGGGTTGTGCAGCATGCATGGCCCCAGGCCATGGCCGGCGGCGCGGTGGGCGCCGTCGCCGTTACCGATGAAGCAGTAACAACCCGGCTTGGCCTGCAACATGTAGGCGAAGTCTTCAGCGCCCATGGTGGGCTCCTGCGCCAGCACGTTTTCAGCGCCAACCACGCTTGCCATCACGCTGTGGGCGAAGGCGGTCTCGGCGGCGTGGTTGATGGTGGGCGGGTAGTTGCGGTGGAATTCGAATTCGCAGGTCGCGCCGAAGGCGGCAGCGGTGTGTTCGGAAATCTCGCGCATGCGCCGCTCGATCAGGTCCAGGGTCTCGACAGTGAAGGTACGCACCGTGCCGCGCAGTTCAGCTGAATCCGGCACCACATTAGTAGCTTCACCGGCATGAATCATCGTCACCGAGATCACGCCGGCATCGACCGGTTTCTTGTTGCGCGAGATGATGGTCTGGAACGCCTGCACCATCTGGCAGGCTACCGGCACCGGGTCGATACCGTTGTGCGGCAGGGCGGCGTGGCTGCCCTTGCCGTGAATGGTGATGCGAAACTCGTTGGACGATGCCATCACCGGGCCGGCTGAGACGGCGAACTTGCCGACTTCCATGCCGGGCCAGTTGTGCATGCCGAACACCGCTTCCATCGGGAACCGGTCGAACAGGCCGTCCTTGATCATTTCGCGCGCGCCACCGCCGCCCTCTTCGGCCGGCTGGAAAATCAGGACCACCGTGCCGTCAAAGTCGCGCACCCTGGCGAAATGCCTTGCCGCGGCCAGCAGCATCGAAATATGCCCGTCGTGACCGCAGGCATGCATGCGCCCCGCATGCTTGGATGCATGCTCGAAGGTGTTGTGCTCAGTCATCGGCAAGGCGTCGATGTCGGCCCGCAGGCCCACCGCACGCGCGCTGTTGCCGGCCTGCACGATGCCGACCACGCCGGTGCCACCCAAGCCCCGGTGGATCGGAATGCCCCATTCGGTGAGCTTGGCCGCGATCACATCCGCCGTGCGCTTTTCTTCGAAGCACAGTTCCGGATGGGCATGGATGTCACGTCGCACCGCCTGGATTTCGGCCGCGGTACCGATGATGGAATCGATGATGTTCATGGTCTGATCCTCACAAAAGATGTCTTGCCGGGCGAACCAGCGCGCGGCACGCACGCGTAGCTTGACTGGATTCTAAGTCGTCTCGGCGATGCTGCTGTCGATGCGACCTTCGCGCAAATGAATGCGTCGATCGCAGCGGATGGCGATGTTCAGATCGTGCGTCACCAGCACCAGCGTAGTGCCAAGCTCTGCATTGAGGCCGAACAGCAAATCGATGATGGTGGCGCCGGTAACCGTATCGAGGTTGCCGGTCGGCTCATCGGCAAACAGAATTTTCGGCCGCGGCGCGAATGCGCGCGCCACCGCCACCCTTTGCTGCTCGCCGCCCGACAGGTGCTTCGGATAGTGGGCCAGGCGCTCGCCCAAGCCCACCCTTTTCAGGGTGTCACGCGCTTCGCTGCGCGCATCGCTGCGGCCGGCCAGTTCCAGCGGCAGCATCACGTTTTCCAGTGCGTTCAGATGCGGCATCAACTGGAAGGCCTGGAACACGAAACCGACCAGACGCCCGCGCAGCGCGGCACGCCCGTCTTCATCCAGCGCGAACAGGTCAAGGCCATCCAGCCGGACGCTGCCGCTGGTGGGCGTATCCAGGCCCGCCAGAAGCGAAAGCAAGGTGGATTTACCGGAACCCGAGGCGCCGACAATCGCCAAAGACTCGCTCGCAGCTACGCTCAAGTCAATCTCATGCAGAATGACGAGCGGTGTATCGCCGTTGGGCACCGATTTGCTCAACCCCCGTACTTCAATAATGTCGCGCACTTCAATTCCTGCCCATGAAAAGTTTCCTGACCGCCTGGTTTTTCGCAACAGCCACACTGGTCGCGCTGGCGACATCCGGCCCCGGCCTTGCGTCTGCGGGCAAGGCTCCGGTAATCCTGGTCTATGGAGACAGCCTGTCGGCGGAATACGGCTTGCCGCGCGGCGCGGGATGGGCTGCCTTGATGGAGCAAAGGCTCAAGCAACTGAAAATGAATTATAGCGTCGCCAATGCCAGCATCAGCGGCGAAACCACCGCCGGCGGCGCCGCGCGCATCGATGCCGAACTGGCACGCATCCGGCCGGCGATTGTCATCATCGAACTGGGCGGCAACGACGGATTGCGCGGCCTGGCCCTCGCCGCAACCCGCGCTAATCTGGAGTCGATGATCGAAGCGACGTCAAAGAGCGGGGCGCGGGTATTGCTGTGCGGCATGCAGTTGCCGCCCAACTATGGCCGCGACTTCACCGAGCGCTTTCGCGCCATGTATGGCGAACTGGCCAAGCGCCACAAAGTGGCCCTGCTGCC
>JAYTDE010000476.1:0-6164 GCA_043736195.1 Burkholderiales bacterium
CGCCAGTAAACCAGTGTCGCCTTCCATTCGGCAGGTAGCAGCGCGGCGAACAATAGCGCCGCAACCGGCATCAGCGTCGCCAGCCCAGCACGCGTGGCGAGCTTCTCGACGTTCCACGAGGCGACATCCGCCCAACCAAGTGCGAATGTCACCAATACGAGAGTGTCGATCGCAAGCACGGCGCCGAGCCATTTGACGTTCTGACTCTTAAGCGGCTTGCGCGAGATTTCCATTGCCGACCTCCGTATAGATGGAATAGTCGCAAAGCTCGTTCACGACGAAAGTGATGTCGCCGTCGCGCCGCGTCGTCAACACATGCCGGCGCGCGCCCGTCGTGCTGACAATGACGCCGCTGGGCTGGATGACGCGGCGATAGTCGGGGACCATCAACTGGGTTTCATGAGCGATCGGCTTGTCGGAGATCACCACGGCGTCGGGCTTGAAGTGTTCGAAGATCTGTTCGCAATACCCGTTCTCGCGCCCATGGTGCGAGGCCACCAGAATCTTGGTGCCAACCAATTCGGCGCGAAACGCCGGATCCTTCAACAACGCAAGCCAACCCCGCCGCTCCATGTCGCCCGGGAACAGGATCTTGAAGTTGCCGAACTTGATGAAAACCACCAGGCTCAGGTTGTTGGTATCGGCGAATTCGGGGTAACGATTCCCGAAAGTTGTCACCGTGATGCCGCCCATCCCCAAATAGAACGGCACAGAGACCGGGCCGGTATATCCGGCGTGAATATTCAAGTAGCGCTGGATGTCGGACGTCAAGTTGCCATTCATGAGCTTGATTGCGCGCAACGTGTCGGGAGACACCCCGCTATTGCGCACCAGTGTCACCACATCGATGTTTGCTTTCCACAACCCATCCAGGTCGCTGAGGTGATCCTGATCCGCGTTGGTCACGATCAGATAGTCGAGTTGGTTCCGCCCCAATTGCTGCCTGATATAGCTACTCGGACTCCAGCCAGTAGTTGCGTTGTCGCCAGAATCAATCATGGCAAGTCGCCCGTCAACACCACCTTGGTTGCTGGTAAGCATCGCGCAAGCACCGTGCTCAACATCAAAGATTTTCAGAACCATTTGTTTGCTCATGGCAATTTCCCTCCGTTAATGGATTAATTGCATCAATCGTGTTGATGCTTAATGAATAATAAACTTGCATTCCCGGTGATGTCAAGTAATATTGCGCCATGTCTATTGACGCATTTATTTTTATTTTGGATGATTGCGCCCAAGTTCGCGCCGGATACCCGTTCCGGGGCGGCATAGAAGAAGTTCCGCATGGCGACGTTGGCGTAGTACAGATGAAGGACATCGAACCCGGGGGCGACGTCAATTGGGCAGGGATCGTTCGAACCGAACTCGAAGGCCGCCGGCCGCAGGAATGGGTCGGGCCTGGAGACGTGTTGTTTGTGGCTCGCGGCCCGCGCTTCTACGCCGCCTGCGTAAGCCAGGCGCCCGTGCCGGCCGTTTGCAGCCCCCATCTGCTGCAACTGCGGATTCGCGCCGGGATGGCATTGCTGCCCGAATTCCTGGCCTGGCAGCTCAACCAAACCCCGCTGCAACGTCAGATCCAGGCGGCGGCGGAGGGCTCCAACCAATTGAGCATCCGCCGGACTGTGCTGGCGGCGCTGACCATCAGCGTACCCTCGCTCGAAACCCAGTACAGAATCGTCAATCTCGCCAAGGCCGCCCGCGAAGAGCGCGTGCTGCTGCTAACGCTCATAACCAACCGCGAGAAGCAACTCGACGCCGTTGCCCTGTCTCTATCGGAAGCGCCCGCCGCCGATCACCCCAACATCGAAACGCCATGACCGACACTGCCATCAGCCAGGACAACATCAACACCGCCGTATGGGCGGCCTGCGATACCTTTCGCGGCACGGTGGACCCGAGCATCTACAAGGACTACGTGCTCACCATGCTGTTCCTGAAATACGTGTCCGACGTATGGCAGGACCACTACGACGAATACCAGCGCGAGCACGGCGACCACCCGGAACTGATCACCGAAATGCTCAAGAACGAGCGCTTCGTGCTGCCCACCGACGCCAGCTTCTATGCGCTGCATGCCCGGCGCCACGAGCCCGGCAATGGCGAGCGCATCGACAAGGCACTCCACGCGATTGAAGACGCCAACATCACCAAGCTGCGCGACGTGTTCCAGGACATCAGCTTCAACTCCAACAAGCTGGGCGACGAGCAACAGAAAAACGACATCCTGCGCCACCTGCTGGAAGACTTCGCCAAGCCCGCACTGAGCCTGCGCCCCAGCCGTGTCGGCACGCTGGACGTGATCGGCAACGCCTACGAGTTCTTGATCAAGAACTTCGCCTCAACCAGCGGCAAAAAGGCCGGCGAGTTCTACACCCCGCCCGAGGTGTCGCAACTGATGGCGCTCTTGATGGCCCCCAAGCCCGGCGACGAAATCTGCGACCCCACCTGCGGGTCCGGTTCCCTGCTCATGAAATGCGGCCGCGTCGTGCGCGAACAGCACAACTCCCGCCAATACGCGCTGTACGGCCAGGAAGCCATCGGCAGCACCTGGGCCCTGGCCAAGATGAACATGTTTCTCCACGGCGAGGACAACCACCGGGTTGAATGGGGCGACACCATCCGCAACCCCAAGCTGCTCGACACCGATTCCAGCCTCAAGCATTTCGACATCGTGGTCGCCAACCCGCCCTTCCGCCTGGAAAAGTGGGGCTTCGAAGGGGCGGACAAGGACAAGTTCAGCCGCTTCCGCCGCGGCCTGCCGCCGCGCACCAAGGGCGACTACGCCTTCATCCTGCACATGGTGGAAACCATGAAACCCGGCAGCGGGCGCATGGCCGTGGTGGTGCCGCACGGTGTGCTGTTCCGCGGCGCCGCCGAAGGCAAGATCCGCCGCAAGCTGATCGAGGAAAACCTACTCGACATCGTCATCGGCCTGCCGGAAAAGCTGTTCTACGGCACCGGCATCCCGGCGGCGGTGCTGGTGTTCCGCAAGAAAAAGGCCGACGACAAGGTCCTGTTCATCGACGCCAGCCGCGATTTCGAAGCCGGCAAAAACCAGAACTACCTGCGCGCGCAAGACCTGCAACGCATCCTTGACGCCGCCGCGTCACGCCAGAGCGTCGACAAATACGCCCACCTGGCCACCCCGGCCGAAATCGCCGAAAACGACTTCAACCTCAACATCCCACGCTATGTCGACACCTTCGTCGAGGAAGAAGAAATCGACCTCATGGCGGTGCGGCGCGAGCGCGAAAAGTTGAAGGCCGAACTGGCGGTGCTGGAAGAGAAGATGGACGGGTATTTGAAGGAACTTGGATATGAGTAAGACGCAGAAGCCCGGCGCTACGAAGCTAGCAGAAAACCATCTGTACGAAGAATTCGTAAGATTGATCGCCGCGTTTCCGAAGGGGGGGGGCAATTTCCCCCCCTCCTTTGCATGGCCGCCGCGGCACTCAAGCCGTGACAATTCGTCACGGCTTGGCAACACAGATTCCCAGGTAATTCCTCATGCCACCAAGTACTTAGCCCACGGGGGAGTACAAACTGTACCCCCCCTTGCAGCACTGACCGGCCTTCCAGCAAGAGGCCGCGAATTGATCGCCGTGGGGGCATGCCCATGAGCAACGGCGAACTGGTTCTCTACACCACCGAAGACGGAAGCGCCCGCTTTTACCTGCGCGCGGAGGGCGGAACTGTCTGGATGACGCAAGCCGAAATGGCTGCCCTGTTCCAAACCACTCCCCAGAACATCACCCAACAACTCAAAGCCATCTACGCCGATGGTGAAGCCGATGAGGCGGCAACTTGTAAGTCCTACTTACAAGTTCAATCAGAGGGCTCCCGCCAGGTCCGAAGAGCGTTGAAGTCATACAACCTGGACATGATCCTGGCCGTCGGCTACCGCATCAAATCCCTGCGCGGCACCCAGTTCCGCCAGTGGGCCACGGCACACCTGAAGGAATACCTCGTCAAAGGCTTCGTCATGGACGACGAACGCCTGAAAGAACCCGAAGGCTGGGACTATTTCGACGAACTCCTGCAGCGCATCCGGGAAATCCGGACGTCGGAAAAACGCTTCTACCAAAAGGTCCGCGATCTGTTCGCGTTGTCAGTGGACTATCGCAACGACGCGGAAGCAGCAGGGCTGTTCTTCGCGGAGGTCCAGAACAAGATGTTGTTCGCCGTTACCCAACTCACCGCCGCCGAAATCGTCGTAAATCGCGCCGACCCGAGCCAGCCCAATATGGCGCTCACCAATTGGAAAGCCGGCCGCGTCCGCAAAACCGACGTTATCGTCGCCAAGAACTATCTGAACGCCGCAGAAATCGACGAGTTGAATCGCATCGCAGTGATGTTTCTCGATTTTGCGGAAGACCGCACAAAGCGCCGACAGGACATCCGCATGGCCGACTGGCGGCAATACGTCGACAACTTCCTGAAATTCAACGAGCGCGACGTGTTGCAGGGCGCCGGCAAGATCAGCCGCGAACACATGGAGCAAGTCGCAAACGCAAGGTACGCTGAATTCAACGCCAAAAGAATTCAATCCGAGGCCAAGCAAGCTGACGTGGATGACATCAAATCGCTTGAGGTCATCGAGCACCGCAACATGAAGCGGAGTAGGCAGTAGTGCACCACATAAGCAGTTCCACAACAGTCAACGGGGAGAGCGCGATTTCAGAGCTTATCGAACCCGCATCACAAGGCAGCAGCGCCTACCCACCGTCAGTTCAATCTGGCGTTCCTAAACTTCGCCTCACTCCAAGTGGTTGGTGCAAGGTTCCGTTGGGAAAGCATTTGCATGAGGTCCGAAGACCAATCAAGTTAGATCTCGATCGTGAATACACCCTTGTAACCGTAAAGCGCTCGCGCGGCGGAGTTGAGAAACGCGAACTACTTCGCGGCTCCGAAATAATGACCCCAAGCCAATTTTTAATAAGGGAGGGTGATTTTCTAATCTCCAAACGTATGATTGTTCACGGCGCCTGCGGGACCGTGCCGCGAGAACTAGATGGAGCAATTGTTTCAAATGAGTATGCGGTAATCGCGTCAGATGGCGAAATAGACCTTCGCTTCCTATCCTATCTAGCCGCAACGAAGTATTTTCAGCAAACATGCTTTCATTCAAGCATCGGCGTACATGTTGAAAAAATGATCTTCAGAGTGGAGCAATGGCTGAAATGGCCATTCAATATTCCGCCCTTGAGTACACAACGTCAGATTCATCAACTTTTTGACACTTGGGAGGAGGCAATCGCCACGAGCGAAGCCCTGCTCGCGTCCGCGAACGCGGAAAAGCGAGCCCTCATGAGTCTTCTCCTGCCCCCTCGCCACTCCTCGGATTGGAAGCGCTATGAGTGGCAACGCGTTTCGATTGGCGATCTTGCGCACGTTGATAGCGAGTCTCTTCCAGCCACGACAGATGCCAGTTTTTCTTTCCGATACATTTCCCTCGCCGATATCAATGCCGGGAAAATCTCCTCTCGCCTTCGCACTTTTGTGTTCTCAGAAGCGCCGTCTCGTGCAAGAAGAATAGTTAACCCTGGCGATATTCTGATGTCAACAGTTCGGCCCAATCTGCACGGCCACGCCCGACTGACCGGCACCCATGAGGGATGCATCGCATCGACCGGCTTTGCTGTTATCTCCGCAAGCGACAACGTCAATGCAAACTATCTGTATCAGTATCTATTCAGTGACGACATACAGCGGCAGGTCAACGCACTGGTTACAGGCTCCAACTATCCCGCAATCAACTCCTCAGATTTACGCGAGCTGCAGGTAAGCGTTCCCAACAAACTCAGACAAGATTCAGTTGCAAAACTACTAACAATACAGGACACAAGAATTGAGGCTCTTCGCTCACAAGTGGCCGCCCTCCTTCTCGAAAAGGAAGCGTTGATGCAACGCCTCTTTCTCTAGACCGGCAGTGCCGACTCGCCAATTTATCAAGGTCGTCAATCCATGACAGGTCTTCCCCCGCAGACTCGAGAGCAGTTCAGCGCTCACCTTCCCGCGATTCAGATGCTCTGCAATCTAGGATGGCGGTTCATATCAATTGCCGAAGCACTCCATATGCGAGGTAGCACGCGAGAAGCATTGCTCAAACCTCGTCTTATTGAGTCTCTCAAAACCCAAAGATTCGAATACAAAGGGCAATCCTA
>JAYTDE010000477.1:0-3406 GCA_043736195.1 Burkholderiales bacterium
CGGCACAGCGCGCCGGCGGTGGCGCCGGCGAGCCCTTCGGGTGCGATCTCGAAACGGTCGCCATAGAGCGAAAAATCGACATCGTCCTGGAGGATTTCATACGTGCGGCGCATGCCAAGCCCGCCGCGCTGGCGGCCGTGGCCGAAGGAATCGGGGTTGAGCGTGTAACCGACGATGCGAAAGTAGTCGAAGTTCATGTCGAGCGCCTCGACCGGCGAATTGGTGGTGTTGGAAAGCGGGCCGGCGATGCCGTCGGCACCGTCGCCGTGCGCCGAGGCGCCGAAGCCGCCGCCGTAGGTTTCCAGGCACACCCGGTAGCGGCCGTCGGCTAAGCGCGCCAGGCAGGTGATGAGCGCATTGTCGAAGCCGGAGGCGATGATGCGCTCCGGCACCGGAACCACGGTGGCGAGTGCCTTCATCACCGCATCGTAGGCGCGGTAGCAGGGCAGCATGCGCGCGCGCACCGGCGCCGGCGGTTTCGGGTTGAGGATCGAGCCGTAGGGCACCTTGAGCCGCACCGGGCGGAAGCTGCCTTCGTTGAACGGCACGTCGCCGCCGATCAGCACGCCCTTGATGCAACTCATCACCGCCGATTCGGTCGAGGCCAAGGGCGAATTGATGTTGCGCCCGACCTGCGCGCAGGTGCCCTCGAAGTCGATTTCCATTTCGTCGCCAGCCACCGTGACTTGGGCCCGCACCCACAGCGGTGCGCCGCTGCCCTCGATGTCGTCGCCGGCATCTGCGCCGCTGTAAACGCCGTCCGGCAGGGCGCGGATGGCGGCGCGCAGCTGGCGCTCCGAGTAGGCGATCAGCTCCGCCATGGTCGCCGTCACCGCGGCCGTGCCGTACTTGGCGCACAGTTGCCGCACGCGCTGGATGCCGATCGCCTTGGCGGCGAACTGCGCGTTGAAGTCGCCCAGGGTCTGGTCGGGTACGCGGATATTGGCCGCCAGCAGGCGCTCGAAGGTGCCGCCGTTCCAGTCGCGCGCCAGGCTGAACTTGAGCGGCGGCAACAGCAACCCTTCCTGGTAGACGTCGCTGGCCAGCGCGTTCAAGCCCGCGCTGCCGCCACCGAGGTCGAGGTGGTGCGCGGTCGAGCCGGCGAAGGCGATCAGCACACCGTCGATGAATACCGGGCGGAAGATGAACACGTCCTGCAGGTGCTGGCCGCCGTGATAGGGATGGTTGTTGACCAGGAAATCGTCTTCGCAGAGGGTCTGTGCCGGATATTGCGCCAGGCAGGCGCGCAACGTGGTGTTCATCGAGCCCAGCTGCATGGGCACCATTTCCGACTGCGCGACGATGTTGCCGGCCGGATCGAGGATCGCGCAGGAAGCGTCGCGTGCCTCGCGCACGATGTTGGAGTAGGCCGAGCGCACCAGCTTGGACCCCATCTCGCGCGATGCAGCGAGCAGCGCCTGGCTGATGACCGCGTAGTCGACCGGATCGAGGTTGCTCATTTTTTCTCTCCAGCGCGTTGCAATATGAGGTTGCCGCTGTCGTCACAGTGGGCCTGCCAGTCCGGCGGCACATAGATGGTGGCGGTCTCGTCCTCGACTAAGAGCGGGCCAGCCATACCGCCGGCTGCCTCGATCTGCGGCCGGCTTGTCAGCGCGCAGTCGCGTGCCGCGCGGTTTTCGAGGATGCGCAAGCGCCGGCTCGGGCGCACCGCCTGCGCGGGCGGTTTGCCCGGCAGCACCGATGCCTCCAGCGCAGTGGCGCCGACGCGAAAGCCGACCACTTCGATGTTCTTGCCCGCCAGACCGGCACCGCCGCTGTCCATGTAGACCAGCCGGTTCGCCAGGTCGAACCGCTCGCGCAATTCGCCCACACTCAATCCGGCCAGGCGCTCGGTGGCCACGGCCACGTCGACCTCGAACGCCTGACCGACGAAGCGCATCTGCAAGGTGTGCGCGAAGTGCAATTCACCGCGTACGTCGATGGCGCGAAAGCGCTGTTCGAGGGCCTCGCGCAATCCCTGCAGTACGGACCGCACCGCGGCAGGCGCGGCCTGGTCCACCGGCATGCGCCGGGTGATGGTCTCGTACTGGGTGAAGTCGGCGGCAAGCAGGCCAAAGGCCGACAGAACGCCGGCATTTTGCGGCACCACCACCGTGCGGATGCCGAGTTCCTCGGCGATACGTCCGGCGTGCAGGGGCCCGGCGCCGCCGAAGGGCACCAGCACGTAGTCGCGCGGATCGCGTCCGAGCTCGGTCGAGATCAGCTGGATCGCGCGCACCACGTTGGCGTCGGCTAAGCGGATCGCGCTGTCGGCGATGGCGTCCAGCGTCATGCCGAATTCCTGCGCCAGCGGCGCGAAGGCGCGGCGTGCGGCTTCGACGTCGAGCCGCATGCGGCCCCCCAAAAATGATTCAGGCTGGATGGTGCCGCGGATCACGTGGGCGTCGGTGATGGTCGGCGCGTTGCCGCCGCGGCCATAGCAGGCCGGGCCGGGATCCGCGCCACTGGAGCGCGGACCCACCCGCAGCATGCCGCCGGGATCGCGCCAGACGATGCTGCCGCCGCCGGCCCCCACCGAGGCGATGTCGATGACCGGCGTGCGGATCGGCAGGCCGTCAACCGCGGTCTCCGCCGCGATGATCGGCCGGCCGTCGGTCACCAGGCACACATCGGTGCTGGTGCCGCCCATGTCGAAGGTGACCAGGTTGGTGTAACCCGAGGCGCCGGCCTGGCGGATCGCGCCGGTGACCCCGGCCGCAGGGCCGGAAAAAAGCGCCGATATCGCGTTGCGGCGGATCGCCAGCGCCGGCAGGCGCCCGCCGTTCGATTGCATGATGGAAAAGCGGCCGCTGAAGCCCTCGCGCGCCAGGCGCTCTTCGAAGCGGCCGATATAGCCGTCGATGATCGGTTGCACATAGGCCGAGAGCGCCGTGGTTGAAGCGCGCTCGTACTCGCGGAATTCGCGGCTGATGTCGGAGGAGCAACTCACATGGAGCTGCGGGAAGCGCCGCTTGATCAACTCTGCCACCGTCTTTTCATGCTGCGGATTGGCGTAGGCGTTGAGCAAGCACACCGCGACCGCCTTGTACGGGCGGGCGCCCAATGCGGCGGCAAGCGTTGCTTCCGCGGCAGCTTGGTCGAGCGCGGTGGCGACGCTGCCGTCGGCCAGCATGCGCTCCTCGATCTCGATCATGTCGCGCCGCTCCACCACCGACACCGGCTTCTTGTAGACCAGTTCGTAAACTTTGGGCCGGTCCTGGCGCTGGATCAAGAGCAGGTCGCGAAAGCCCGCGGTGGTGACAAAGGCGGTCAGGCCGCCCTTGCGCTCCAGCACCGCGTTGGTCGCCACGGTGGAGCCATGCACCAGGTCGGTGATGCGGGCGAACGGAATCCCGGCGGCGGCGAGCGCCGCGAACGCGCCCTCCTCGGGGTTGGCCGGTACGCT
>JAYTDE010000478.1:0-3551 GCA_043736195.1 Burkholderiales bacterium
TCCGGGCAACGCCGGGCGCCTCAAACTGGTACGCCAGGGGCAAGCGGTTGAAGTCAGCGTGACCGTCGGCAAAAGACCGCGGCCACAACGTAGACGACGCGACGAATCCGAATAGCCGCCCTTGCGGCACGCTCGCGCAAGCTGTCGCGCGGACCATTATGCCAACGCTGCGTCCGGACTCGAAAACGCGTTTTCGACCACGCATCCCGACCACAGAGCGTGTCTGAAAGAAGTCCCGTGCGCGGGCGACGCAAGTCACTGCGGATTGCCAGGCGCTCGGGTGCGCGAAGCGCGCGGCAATGTCGCCGTCGCCTGTCAGTTCCTGGATTCCGGAGCGGCGTCGCTTTCGGACTTGGACGACTCGTCGGTCGAACGCTTGGTCACGAACTGCGCGAAAAACAGACCTACTTCGTACAGCAGACACATCGGAACGGCAAGCGCGAACTGCGATACCACGTCCGGCGGTGTCACCACGGCGGCGACAACAAAGGCGACGACGATGAAGTAGCCACGCCACTCCTTGAGTTTCTTCACGTCCACCACGCCGGTCAGCACCAGCACCACTACCGCCACCGGTACCTCGAAGGTGACGCCGAAGGCAATGAACATGGTGAGCACGAAGCCCAGGTAGGCCTCGATATCCGGCGCCGGCGTGATCGAGGCCGGAGCGAAAGAATTTATAAAGGCGAAGAACTGGCCGAACACGAAGTAGTAACAAAAGGCGATGCCGGCCAGAAACAACAGCGTACTCGATACCACCAGCGGCACCGCCAGTCGCTTCTCGTGGCTGTAGAGGCCTGGGGCGACAAACGCCCAGGCCTGGTACAGAAAAAACGGCAGGCCCACCAGAAACGCGAACATCGCCGTGACCTTGAGTGGCACCAGAAACGGCGAGATCACCGACGTGGCGATCATTTTGGTGCCTTGCGGCAGCGATGTGATCAGCGGCAAGGCCAAAAAGTCATAAATCGGCCCGGACTTCGGCCACACGAAAAAAGCCAGCGCGAACAGCACAACGAACACGATGACGCTGCGCAGCAACCGGTCGCGCAATTCGACCAGATGCGAAATGAAGGTGTCCTGGATCGCTTCACTCATGTGGTTTGGCATCCAGTTATCGGTCGTTTCCAAATGGCATGACAGCCTTTCAAGAGACAAGCTTTTGTCATGCGCTATGCAATTCTCGGCAACCAGGCGCTCAGCCGGCCTTGGCCGGTGCCGGCATCGATGCCGCCGGCGGTTCCAAAGCGAGCGAGCCCTGCGTGCTGTGCTCGACCGGCGGCTGACTGACTGGATCGCTTGCACTCAGCGACAGGCGGACCGCCTCATCGGCAGCGGCAAGCTCAGCGTCGGACGGCGGCGACGCTTCCGGCACGGGCGTTGCGACTTCGGTGGCAAGCTTGTTGATTTCGGAAGCCTGGGCCTCGAAGCCGGCGAAGGTTTCCTTGACCGAAGTTTGCAGACTCTGCGCGGCCTCGGTCACCGTGGTCTGCATCTTCTTTAACTCGTCAAGTTCGATCTCGCGGCTGATGTCGGCTTTCACGTCGCTCACGTAGCGTTGCGCACGCCCCATCAGGGCACCGATGGTGCGCGCCACGCGCGGCAGCTTTTCCGGCCCGATGACCAGAAGCGCCACCACGCCGATGACCATCATTTCGGATAAACCAACGTCGAACATGGTGTTTTAGGGGGTACCAGTGGCCAGCATCTGAAATCGTCGCATCGGCCAGGTGCCAATGCGACGCCTCGCGGTGGTGATAAAACCACCGCCTAGGTTCTGGTCTTTTCTTCGGCCTTGATGTCGATGGTCTGGCCCACCTTGCCTGGCTCGACCGGATTCGTCGGTTCCGCCGCGGCATTCGCGGCAGTAGCCGAGCCTTCCTTAATGCCATCCTTGAAGCCCTTGACGGCACCACCCAAGTCCGAACCCATATTGCGCAGCTTCTTGGTGCCAAATACCAGCATGACGATGACCAGAACGATCAGCCAATGCCAAATTGAAAACGAACCCATGAAAAGACTCCTTGAAACGTGGTTGTCGACAGTCAATACGCAGCGTCGGTTCTTATTGTTGCTTGGCCACGTTCAATTAGCGCACGACGTCCGCATTGCGTGCGGGTCTGTCGTGCGTCACGCCATTTCCAACCCCACTGCTTCAGCCACGCTTCCACGGCCGGGGGCCACCCATGACATGCAGGTGCAGGTGCAGAACTTCCTGACCGCCTTCGCGACCATTGTTCACCACCACCCGGAAACCGCCTGCGGTACCCGGATTGCATCCCTGTTCCAGCGCCAGATTCGACGCCAGCAGCAACATTCTACCAAGGAGCAGCTCATGGCGTGCATGGGCATGCGCGAGCGATTCGATGTGGTGCTTGGGCACCATCAGGAAGTGCACCGGCGCCGCCGGATTGATATCGTGAAAAACAAACAGTTCATCATCCTCGTAAACCTTGCGGCTGGGAACGCGGCCGGCAACGATCTTGCAGAACAGGCAATCGGGATCGGTATGCGGGGTTTGGGTCATGGTCAATCCATCGGACATCGATTTCCGTTGCGTCGGCGCCTGCCCTCAATCCGGCCGGGCAGCCTTTTCGTCCAGCCCCGAGAGGCCTTCGCGGCGCGCCAACTCGGCCAGCACATCGGCAGCGCTGAGACCATAGTGCTCAAGGGCGATCAGCGAATGAAACCAGAGGTCGGCGAATTCGGCCACGATGCGCGAGCGGTCGCCGTCCTTGGCGGCCATCACGGTTTCGGTGGCCTCCTCGCCGATCTTCTTGAGGATCGCATCCTCGCCGCGCGCCAGCAGGCGCGCGACATAGGATTTTTCGGCATCGCCGCCGCGCCGCGCCGCGATCACCTGGCCCAGCCGCTCCAGCACGTCTGCACTCATTTGCGGTAGATCTCGGTTGCACTCCTGAGGACGGGGTCGACCTCGACCCATGCATCGCCCTGGAGCTTGCGAAAGAAACAATTATGGCGCCCGGTATGGCAGGCGATGCCGCCGACCTGGTCGACCTTGAGCAATACGACGTCGGCATCACAATCGATGCGCACCTCGATCAGTTTCTGACGGTGCCCGGATTCCTCGCCTTTGTGCCACAAGCGCCCGCGCGAGCGCGACCAGTAGACCGCATGCCCGGTCTCGATAGTGGCCCGGAGCGCAGCGCGATTCATCCATGCCACCATCAGCACCCGATTGGTGCCCGCTTCCTGTGCGATGGCCGGCACCAGGCCGCGCTCGTCCCAGGCGATGGCGTCGAGCCAGGTTGCAGGCATCGCGGCAGTCGCCGAATCCTCGGTGTGGCTCGACGCCGGCGGCAGCCGCGCAATCATCGACGTACCTCGATGCCGCGCTCGGCCATGCGCGCCTTGGCCTGCCCCACGGTGAACTCTCCGAAGTGAAAAATGCTGGCGGCCAACACCGCATCAGCGCGGCCCAGGGTCACCCCATCGACCAGGTCATCGAGGCTGCCGACACCGCCGGAGGCGACCACCGGCACCGCAACCGCGTCGGCCACCGCACGTGTAAGCCCCAAGTCGAAGCCGTT
>JAYTDE010000479.1:0-3550 GCA_043736195.1 Burkholderiales bacterium
CGTAATGGAGTCCGCTACACACATGATCGACCGCGCTGGTTGCCGGCGTGTTTGCATCATGTAAAGATTTGTAAAGCTGGCGACACCGTTCAAGCGAACCACAGGGTGGCGATCCCGGTCAGCATGAACAAGGCCGCGGCGACAAACCGCATCGCGCCGAGCGGAAAGCGTCGCGCCAGACGCTGCCCGAGAAGCACCGCCGGCACGTTCGCCAGCATCATGCCCAGCGTGGTGCCCAGCGTCACTACCACCGGCATGCCGAAGCGGGCACCCAACCCGACAGTGGCAAGCTGGGTCTTGTCACCCATTTCCGCTATGAAGAACGCGATCAGGGTGGTGGTGAATATTCCACCCCGGCTTTTGGGCCCGTCATCCAGTTTGTCCGGGAACAAGGCCCAGACGCCAAAGGCCATGAAACTCAAACCCACCAGCCAAACGGTGGTGCCGGGACCAAGCTGCGCGGCGATCAGCACACCAAGCGTGCCGGCCAAGGCGTGATTGACGAGAGTTGCGATCAGGATACCCCAGACGATTGGAGCATGGTCGCGGTAGCGTGCGGCCAAAGCGAACGACAACAACTGCGTCTTGTCGCCGATTTCCGCCACGGCGACCAGAGCGGTCGAGGTCGCGAATGCCGCCAGCGCACCATCCATCACGGGCTGGCGCGGGAATCAGCGCGCCGTGCCGACGATGGCGCCGGGCGCGCCGCGATGTGGGCATTCGGGTTTGACACACTCGGCATACAGCGATAGCGAGTGGTCGTGCAGCGCGAACCCGCGCTCGGCGGCGATGCTGTTCTGGCGGCGCTCGATCTCGGCGTCGTAGAACTCCTCGACCCGCCCGCATTGCAGACACACCAGATGGTCGTGGTGCGAACCCTCATTGAGTTCGAATACCGACTTGCCCGATTCGAAGTGATGGCGCTCAAGCAGACCAGCTTGCTCGAACTGGGTCAGTACGCGATACACCGTGGCCAGACCCACCTCGATGTTTTCGGCAAGCAATTGGCGGTAGACATCTTCGGCGCTCATGTGGCGCACGCCGCTGGTTTGAAACAACTCGAGGATTCGCAGTCGCGGACCGGTGGCCTTTAGGCCGATGTTGCGCAGGCCGTCCGGGTTCTGCCGGGTGGCCCCGGCTGTGGCCGCGGATTTGGCTGTCTGGCGTGAGGGCGGCATGTCGTCTGGGTTGAGCGCTGCCGTGGGGCGGCAATGCGATGCGGAGCTTCCTGATTGGCGTGCGCCGCAGGCACAATGCCCACGCATGCGCCGGGAGAAGCGGAAGATGATTCAAGTATCATACTGGGTTTGCCGAACACGCACCTAGGCACGCCTTGAAAATCATGCAATTCGACATCGCCAAGCACCGTGCCAAAGCCTTGGTCGCGGCGGCCATTGCAGCGCTGCTTGCAGGTTGTGCGTCCGAGTCTTCACTGCGCAGCTACGTGCCGCAGATCGTGACGCCTTACAGGATCGACATCCAGCAGGGCAACTTCATCACGCAGGACATGGTGCAGAAGCTTTCGGTCGGCCAGACCCGCGAGCAGGTGCGATTCATTCTGGGCACACCGCTTCTGGTCGACATTTTCCGGGCCAATCGCTGGGACTATGTATTCCGCGCGTCGAAGGGCTGGAACGAACCCGAAAAGCGCAAGCTGATTGTCTTTTTCGATGCTGGCGGCCGTGTCGAGCGCTGGGAGGCCGACCTGCCGCCGCCGGCCCCGCTTGCTCCCGACAAGCCAACTGGTGATCCGCAACCGAAGGCGCAGGTGCCGGCTACGGTTCCTGTACCGGCACAAGGGGTATCGGGGGTTTCAAACCTGTCGGTTGAAACTGCTGCGCCCGTGGTGACCGTGGCCAAGCCTGCAGAGCCGACCGCAATTGCGGCGAGCCCGCCGTCAACCACGCAAGGAGCGGCTCCGGCGGTGGCGGATCCGCGACGAATCCTTCAGGAAATGAATCGATGAGCAAGCAGAAGGTGGTGGTCGCCGGCGCGGCCGGTCGCATGGGCCGCATGCTGATCGAGGCGGTGCTTGCCAGCGACGACTGCGAGCTGAAAGCAGCGCTGGACATTGCCGGTACGCCGTCGATCGGACGGGATGCCGCCGAATTCCTTGGTCGTGCCAGCGGGGTTGAAGTCGGATCCGACATTGATGCGGCGATCCGGGGCGCACATGTCCTGCTCGATTTCACCCGTCCCGAGGGCAGTTTGCAGCATCTGGCGGCGTGTCGCAGGCATGGCGTCAACGCTGTTGTCGGCACCACCGGTTTCGATGCCGCGGGCAGGCAGGCGATCGACGCCGCCGCGCTCGAAGTGGCGTTGGTATTCGCGCCCAACATGAGTGTGGGCGTCAATTTGACCTTCAAGCTGATCGAGGTGGCGGCGCGTGCGCTGGGAGCAGGCTACGACATCGAGATCGTCGAGGCACACCACCGCCACAAGGTGGATGCGCCGTCCGGCACGGCGCTTCACATGGGACAGGTCGCGGCGCGTGCGCTGGGCCGCGATCACGATGCGGTGGCGCTGTTCGATCGCCACGGCGAAACCGGCGCGCGGCGCGACGAAAGCATCGGGTATGCGGTGGTGCGAGGCGGAGACCTCGTGGGTGACCACACTGTGATGTTCCTGGGCCAGGGCGAGCGGGTGGAAATCGCCCACAAGGCATCGAGTCGCACCACCTATGCGCAGGGTGCGATGCGTGCCTGTCGCTTCTTGCGTGATCGACGCAGCGGATTGTTCGACATGCAGGATGTGCTCGGGATCAAGCAGCGGTAGCCTATGTTTCGTCTGGCATAACCCAGGGTGGCGGCGCTGGCGCAAACCGAATCCGCCAATGCACGTGCCAGCGGTATTTGTGACCTGTATTGCAGGCAATCCGCCGGCGCGCCAAGAAAAGTCGCGTGTAGCGATTCCAGGCACAGGGTTTGCTTTTTGATAAAGTGAGCGGAAAGCGACCCACGATGAAAAACATTTTCGACGAGATGTACTTGTCGGCCGGCGGCGAACGCGGCCATTACGCCGTCTACAAGGATTGGCTGGCGGGTGTGCCGCCTGCCGAGATCGCGCAAAAGCGCGCCGAGGCCGATTCGGCGTTTCATCGCTACGGCATCACTTTTGCCGTCTACGGGGAAGAGGCGGGCACGGAGCGCCTGATTCCTTTCGATATCGTGCCGCGCATCATTCCGGCGGCCGAATGGCGCATGCTGGAAACCGGCCTGAAGCAACGGGTGGCCGCCCTCAATGCCTTTGTTCACGACATCTATTCGGCACAGCGGATTGTCAAGGCCGGTCTGATTCCGGCCGAGCAGGTGTTCTGCAACGCCCAGTATCGGCCTGAAATGCAGGATGTCGCGGTGCGCAACAACCTGTATGCACTGATTGCGGGCATCGACATCGTGCGCGCCGCTTTGCCGAACACCAGTGCGGATTGCGCCGAGTACTTTGTGCTGGAGGACAACCTGCGGGTACCGTCCGGCGTTTCCTACATGCTGGAAGACCGCCGCATGATGATGCGCCTGTTCCCCGAACTGTTTGGTCGCTACGGTGTGGC
>JAYTDE010000480.1:0-3515 GCA_043736195.1 Burkholderiales bacterium
TGATGAGCATGGTGCGCGGCCCGTCGATCGCCGGCCGCGCCCTGGCGCGCGACATGTATCCGGCCGATCTGGTGGGCGCGGCGGTTTTTTTCGCCGGTCCGGATTGCGGCTTCATCACCGGCCAGACCTTGGTGATTGATGGCGGTGCGTACTTCCATTGATGGTCGGTGCGACAGCACCTGAGCAAAACGCCGGTGCTTGTCATGCTCGCGCAAGCGGGCATCCATTCCCATGGGCTTCCCGGGTTCCCGCCTGCGCTGGTACGACAGACGAGGCGCTGCTTGTGTGCCGCAAGCGAGGCCCTGCCCTGTAAAGGCAGCCACGACTTGCGCGGGAGCGCCCATCAGGCGCCCGCGCGAGCTTTCAACAAGCTGCCGCTCGGCGCATTGGCCGGGGAGGCGGCTGCCTCGAATACCCCGTCGATGACGCAACAGCGGACGGGACGGGCCGGGCGGCCGCAAGAACTACCAGCGATCCGGCGGCAACCGGGAAGTGTGAAATACGCGAAGGATTTCGACGGTCGATCCTCGCACGCGGTACGGAACCAGGTATCTAGTTTTCGGAACCACCAACTCGCGCGTTCCCGGTATTCGGCCGGGCCGTCCAATTGCGGGCTGGCCGGCCAACATCGCGACCGCATCCAGAACTCGTTTGACGACAAGGCGTGCCGCGTCGGGGTCGTCGACGGCGATGAAGTCTGCTTCCTCGTCAAGGTTTGCGAGTGCCTTGCGCAGCCACCTAAGCTTCATTCAGCTTCCACTTGGTTGCAAGGGCGTCAACTTCTTCGTCGCTTGCGAAGTCTCCTGCATCGGCTTCGCGCAGCGCAGCGCGTGTTTCCCGCAGTTGCCACTCGTTGAGATTGACGTATTCGCGGATCGCTTCGGCGGCGAGAAACGATTTGCTGCGCTGAGTCGCTTCAGCAAGGACGTCGAGCCTGTCCTTGATGTCGTCGTCCAATCGGATGGTCATGGTCGTGGACATGTGAAAACCGCGCTGTGTTTGAATGTGTACATCCTAGCACGACTTGTGGTCTGGCGGGCGTTCAAACAACTGGTGGCGACTGTCATGCCCCTGCAAGCGGGCAGCCATTTCCATGGGCTTCCCGGGTTTCCGCCTGCGCAGGAACGACACGCGCGGAACTGGCCGGGATGGCAAACGGGAACTCGCGCAGGAGCGGCGATCAGGGGCCGGCACGAGGTCGCGAGGCACTCGCACGCTTTACGACAAAGGGGTGTTATTCGGCCTTTACACCCGAGCGTTCGACCATCTCCTTCCAGCGACGCTGCTCGACGCGCAGGAACGCGCTCAAGTCGTCGACGCTGCCGCCGCGCGTCACCGCGCCGATCGCAACCAGTTTCTCACTGAAGCTGGCGTCGCGCAGGGCTTTGTTGACTTCCGCATTTACGCGTTCACGCAACTCGCGCGGCGTACCGGTGGGCGCGCTGAGCGCCAGCCAGGCGACCGCTTCGAAACCGGCATAGCCGGATTCGGCGACCGTCGGCGCATCGGGAAAAGCGGCCAGGCGCGCGCGGCTGCCCACCGCGAGCAGCTTCAGCTTGCCGGCGCGCACCTGGGGCGCCAGAACGGTGACCGTATCGAGGCCGACCTGCACGGTGCCCGCCACCAGATCGGCCACCGCGCGCGGGCTGCCCTGGTAGGGCACATGCAGGATGCGCGCACCGGCACGCAGCTTCAAATCCTCCATCAACAGATGCGACAAGGTACCGTTGCCGGACGAACAGTGCGACAGCTTTTCCGGATTGGCACGCGCGTAATCGGTCAGCTCCTTGAGGGTTGATACCGGGACCGACGGGTGCACCACCAGCACCAGCGGCACCTCGGCAGCCAGGATCACCGGGTCGAAGTCGCGCAGGCTGTCGTACTGCACGTTCTTGTAGAGGTAGGGATTGACCACATAGGCCGCCAGGGCCGAGAGCGACATCAGGTTGCCGTCGGGCGGCGCCTTCGCCAGGCGCGTGAGCGCGATGCTGCCGCCCTGGCCGGGCATGTTTTCGACCAGCACCGGGTGTCCCAAAGCAGTGGTCAGGCGCTCGGCCAGCAGGCGCGCCACCAGGTCGGTGGCCTGGCCGGGCGGAAAGCCGACCAGAATACGCGTGGTCTTGCCGGCCTGGGCCAGCAAGGTCTGCGGGGCGACGAGCGCGGCCCCGCAGGCGGCCAAGAGAATTCTTCGGGTATGGTTCATCGCGTGTCTCCGATCGCTTTAGAGGATGTTCTGGCGCCGCATGTCGGCGATTTCGTCGGGTGTGAGTCCATATGCGCGCCACACCTCGTCATTGTGCTGCCCGAGCGCCGGGCCGGCGGCACGCAGCGTACACGGGGTTGCCGAGAAGCGCGGCACCACGCCCTGCATGCGCACCTGCCCAAGTTCAGAATCGGCGACCTTGACGATCGCTTCGCGCGCCACGATTTGCGGGTCGACAAACACGTCGGCGATGTCGTTGATAGCGGAAAAGCCGACTTCAGCGGCTTCCAGGCGCGCGCGCAATTGCGCCAGGGTGAGTTGGCCGATCGCCGCCGACACGTGATCGTCAAGCGCATCGCGATTGACCACGCGCAGCGGATTGGTGGCGAAGCGCGGGTCGTGCGGCAGATCACCCAGATCGAGTGCACGGGCCAGCCGCAGGAAAATGCTCTGGGTCGAGGCGGCGATCGAGGCCCAGCGGCCATCGCTGGTGCGATACACGTTGCCGGGTGCCGCGTACTGGCTGCGGTTGCCCGAGCGGGTGCGCACCGCGCCCAGCTGGTCGTACTCGATGGGCAGGAATTCGAGCACACGCAGCATCGCCTCGGTGATCGAGCAATCAATCTCCTGCCCGGCCAGCGCCGGATCCTGCTGCAGTTGATGCAACGCAGCCAGCACGCCGAGCGCGCCGAAAAGTCCGCCGATGGCGTCGGAAATTGGATAGCCCAGGTGCAGCGGCGACCCGTTTTCCTCGCCGCAAATGCTGGTGAAGCCGGACAGCGCCTCGAACACGCGCGCAAAGCCGGGCCGGTCGCGATACGGTCCGGTCTGGCCAAAGCCGGTCATGCGCAGGATGGTCAGGCGCGGATTGAGTTTCTTGAGCCAGGCGCTGGTGATACCCCAGCCATCGAGTGTGCCGGGGCGAAAATTCTCGACCAGCACGTCGGCATCGGCTACCAGGCGGCCCAGCATGGCGCGGCCTTCGGCGCGCCGCAGATCGAGCGTGACGCCGCGCTTGTTGCGGTTGGTCACCTTCCACCACAGAGAAACGCCGTCCTTGTGCGGCGCCAGCGCACGCAGGGCATCGCCGACGCCGGGAATCTCGACCTTGATCACGTCTGCCCCCATATCGGCCAGGAGGCCGGCGGCGAACGGGCCGGCCACCACCGACGAAATGTCGATGATTGACAGGCCGGCGAGTGGGCCGGCATGGAGCGCGCGTTTGAGCGGGAGGTTCATGGCGTGCCTGAAGAAGTGAGCAGGCTTCATAATAAGTGTTTGTGACCGATGCGCAGGAGAAACCAGGTATGAC
>JAYTDE010000481.1:0-5103 GCA_043736195.1 Burkholderiales bacterium
GTGCAGTTGTACTGCATCGGGCAGCGGGGCATCGCGCACATCGACGACTGCGGCCAGCGGCTCCCAGTCCACCTCGACCAGTTCCGCGGCGTCCTGTGCCTGATGGCGCGTGTCGGCCACCACCATCGCAACGGCTTCGCCAACGTGGCGCACGGTGCCGCGCGAGAGTGCCCAGCGCGGTGGCTCGTTCATCGGCTTGCCATCAATGCCGGGGATCTGCCACAGGGGTGTCATCGGGCCGACGTTGTCTGCTGCCATGTCGGCGCCGGTGTACACGGCCACGACGCCGGGTGCCGTGCTGGCCATGGCGGTGTCGATGGCGCGAATGCGCGCATGCGCATGCGGCGAGCGCACGAAGGCGCAATGCAGTTCGCCTTCCATCATCAGGTCGGACACAAACTGGCCGCGGCCGGTCAGAAAGCGGCGGTCTTCGCGGCGCAGCACGGGGGCGCCAATTCCTTCGGGATGCATGGGGTTCTCCAGAGACGTCGGACAGTTGAAACCGCGGCCGAGTGTAATGCACGCCATGCTCGGATGCAAAAGGTGGTGACGATCCGTTGCGCAAGCCGGACGCACCAGTCTGGGTCGCGCAGAGCACTTTCCTGGCGCGTCGCAGGCGCAGTATCGATCAACGGGTCGCGCCACGCGTGCCTCTATTGTCGATGGCGTGAAGCTTGCTAAGCCACAAGGAGAGCCCGGGATGCGGCTACGCCGACCTGATGCGTGATTCGCATAGGGCGCATCCGCCCCTAGTGAAGGCGTGCGACATGTCGGGATTCAATGCAGTGTCGGTAAGGTCGCGCCGCCGCCGCGACGATGCGGGCCGCCCGCTGCGACATGATCCGACGCGGCGCACTGAATTGTCCGAACAAATGGATTAATATCCCGCGAGCCGTATTTCCCACCGTCGAAACGAGGAGCATCATGCGCAGCATCCACCGAGTCGTAGCCGCAGTCGCGCTGGCAGCCATGAGCGCTGTTTGCAGCCTTGCCCATGCCCAGGAAAAAGTGAAGATGGGCCTGTTCATCGCCTCTTCCGCGATGCCCTATTTCATCGCCAGGGAGCGCGGCTACTTCGCCGCCGAGAATCTGGATGTCGAGGGCATTCCGCTGGCCACCCACCCGCTGATCGTGCAGGGCCTGGTCAAGGGCGATCTCGACACCGCCTCCAACCTGCTGTCGCTCGAAGGCGCCAACATCAATGCGCTGCGCCCCAACACGCTGCAGTATTTCTCGATCAATTGCCAGAACGCCAAGTACCAGCTTGAAGCGTATGTGGTGCCGGCTGCCAACACCAGCATCAAGACCCTGGCCGATCTCAAGGGCAAGCGCATCATGTCGGCGCCCGGCCCGGGCAACCTGTTCGTCGCCAAAGGCGTGCTCAAGGCCGCAGGTGTGGACGAAAAAGACTACAGCATGCAGGAGCAGCAGATGAGTGTGCACATCGGCGGCCTGCAGTCCGGGCAGTTCGATGCTGCGTACACCCTGGAGCCGATCGTCAGCATGATGGTGGCGCAGGGCATCGGGCGCAAGCTCGAGGGCGGCCTGATCGCCAAGTACATGCTGGGCCGGCCCGAGGCTTGCGCGGTGTTGGCTGGTGGCGTGATGAGCGTGAAGTTCATGCAGGAGCGCCCGCAGGTGGCCGAGCGTCTGGCACGCGCCTGGGCCCGTGCCCTGAACGACGGCAACAACGATCCCAAGGCGCGCGAGCTGCTGACCAAGCACATGAATACTTCGGCGGCGGTCGCGCCGACGGTGCCCCTGTCGTACTACAACATGGTCAAGGACTTGAAGCCGGCGGAGATCGCTGATTTTCAGAACCTGGTCGATCAGGCCACCGCCTATGGTCTGGTGAAGTCGAAGATCGACGTCAAGACCATGTTGAAAACCTACTAGACAGCAAGCGGTTTCCGCTCTGATGTTCAACGGTCGCATCGCCAACGCCCTGACTCCGGCGGTCGGGGCGCTTGCTTTCATTTTTCTGTGGTGGTTCATCGTCTGGTTGAAACTCATCGACCCGATCCTGTTGCCAAGCCCGCAGGCTTCGGCCAAGGCGATCTGGGACGGCTTCGTCGGCGGCAACCTGATGAAGGATTTGCTGATCACCATTCGCCGCACCCTGATGGCCTTCGGCATCGCAGTGGTGGTATGTGTTCCGCTGGGCCTGATTCTGGGTTCGTCGGTACGGGTGTATCGCTCGCTCGAATTCGTCATCGATTTTTTTCGCTCGACACCGGCCTCGGCCCTGTTTCCGCTGTTCCTGGTGATCCTGGGTGTGGGTGAAAGCACCAAGATCGCGGTGGCCGCTTTTGGCGCCGGCCTGTTGATCCTGTTCAACACCGCCTATGGCGTGATGAATGCGCGCAAGACCCGGCAGGCCGCGGCCCGTGTGATGGGCGCATCACCGATGCGCGTGATGATGGGGGTGACGCTCCTCGAATCGCTGCCGCAAACCTTCGTGGGCATGCGTTCTGGCGTTTCCTTCTCGCTGGTGATCGTGATCGTGGCCGAAATGTTCATCGGTTCCACCGATGGCCTGGGGCAGCGGGTGATCAATGCGCAGATGATTTTCAACATGCCGGAGATGTACGCCACCATTTTCGGCGCCGGTGTGCTGGGTTACGGACTCAACCTGATCTTCATCGTGATCGAGCGGCGCTTCATTCACTGGGGCGGCAAATGAAGGCGCACCGATGAACGCGCCGCAGGATGTGCCGGTGGGCAAGCTTCTGCGCCCCGCCCCCGGCACCCACATCACCATCCGTGGCTTGACCAAGAGTTTCGCCGGCCAGCCGCTGTATTCGGGTTTCGACCTCGATATCCCGAAGGGGCAGATCACCTCGATCTTCGGGCCCAATGGCTGCGGCAAGTCGACCATGATCAACATGGTCGCCGGCCTCTTGCCGATGGATGGCGGCGAGGCCCTGTTCGACGGCAAGACCCTGGCCGATACCGTGATCGGCTATGTGTTCCAGAACTATCGCGACGCCCTGTTTCCGTGGAAGCGCGCGATCGACAACATCAAGTACCCCTTGCGCATCGCCGGCAAGTCGAAAGCCGAGGCCGACGCGCGTGCGGACGAACTGGTGCAATCGTTCGATATCCGCTTTGACTTGAATCGCTATCCGTATGAGTTGTCGGGCGGCCAGCAGCAACTGGTGTCGATCATGCGCTCACTGGCGGTGCATCCGGAAGTGCTGTTCTTGGACGAGCCGTTTTCGGCGCTCGACTACGAGATGACGCTCTTCATGCGCGACAAGCTGCATGATATTTTCGAGGCCACCAAGACCACCATGATCCTGGTGTCGCATGACCTTGACGAGGCGGTGTATCTGGCCGACCAGGTACTGATGCTGACGCGCCGGCCCACACGCATCGCCCAAGTCGTGCGCTTCGATGCGCCACGCCCGCGCCGTCCCGAAACGCTCACCTCGGATGCTTTCATTCGTGCCAAGGCGCAGTGCCTGGAGGTGTTCCAGCGCGAGGTGCGGGTGAGAGAGAGCTAGTAAAACGCTGAATAAGTCCGTGGAATGCGGGCTATCGAACGGAGGCTCGTTTCAATTCAACTGGTTGCAGAAGCAGCTTTCTCAACCTACGGGCTTATTCAGTATTTCCCTAGTTGAAGCGCACCACGGCGCGCCCGCGAATGCCGCCGTCGATCACTTCCGCGCAATAGTTTTGAAGACCCGAAAACGGGATCTCGAAGCAGATGCGGTCGAGATGGCGTGGCCGCAGGTCGCCGCCGCGCGCCATGCGCGTCCAGGCGCTGCCGCGCTCGGGCAGCGGGTGGTTGGCATTGATCCCGGCCAGTGCCACCGAGCGCAGGATGAACGGGTAGATCGAACTGGTAAAGGACTCGCCGGCGGCGTTGCCGAACGAACACACCACGCCGCGCTTTTTCATTGTGCGCAGCAGGTCTTGCAGCGGCTTGCCGCCAACCGCATCGATGGCGCCGGCCCATCGCTGCTCGTCCAGCGGCTTGTCGCTTGACGCAATGGCGTCGCGGCCGATGACGTCCGCTGCGCCGATAGCTTTCAGGTACTCCGCCGCGTCGCTTTTTCCCGTGCTTGCGACCACCGTGTAACCAAGCCCGGCCAGCATGTCGATGGCGAAACTGGAACAGCCGCCGGTGGCGCCGGTGACGGCGATCGGGCCGTGTGCCGGCGTGACCCCGCGCGCGATCAGCTCCTCGACCGCGACGGCGGCGGTATAGGCGCCGATGCCGAGTGCCACCACATCGTAAGCGTCGAAGCCGGCGGGAATCGGTGCCACCCAGGCCGCCGGCACCCGCACCCGCTCGGCGTATGCGCCGTCGTGGCGAATGCCGAATTCCTGCCCGCCCTGCACGGTGACCGCATCGCCCGCTTGGTACGCCGGGCTGGTCGATGACAGCACCATGCCCGAGACCTCGATGCCCGGCACGCACGGAAAGCGCTTGATCACGTTGCCCACGCCGCTGACCGCACGCGCATCCTTGTAGTTGACCGCCGCATAACGCGATTCGATCACCACTTCGCCGGCATCGAGATCGTCGAGACTTTGTTCAAGCATGTGACTTAAGCGCGCGCCGCCTTCCTGAAACAGTCGGATAGCCTTGAATTTCATTTGTCGCTCCCTTTAGTTCTGGATCACCGTGCGCGCCGCCAGCCAGGCGTCGATCTCGGTCTTGTCAAAACCGAAATCGGCGAGCACCGCGCGGCTGTGTTCGCCGACCATGGGAGGCGGCAGGTGGACCCGTGCCTGGGCGTCGCGATCGCCAAGCGCCGAGCCCGGCATGCGCACGCGGCCGGCGCGCGGATGCTGCATTTCGACGATCGCTCCGTTGTGCGCCAGTTGCGGCTGCGCCAGCACTGCGTCGTATTCGGCGATCGGCCCGCAGATGATGTCGGCGGCCTCCAGCAGCACCTGCCATTCGGCACTGGTTTTGCCCGCCAACCTGAGGGACACCGCGCGCGTCAATGCATCGCGATTGGCGACCCGCAGCGGGCTGCTGGCGAATTCCGGCTGGGTGCAGAGCGCCGGGGCGCCGATGACCTTGCAGAAGGCTTTCCAGCGGTCGTCGTGATAGGCGGCGATCATGATCCAGCCGTCTTTGGTGGGGTA
>JAYTDE010000482.1:0-2435 GCA_043736195.1 Burkholderiales bacterium
GTGACCTGCGCGAGGCGCTTCAAACGAAGTGGTCGCAACACTGAAGTTATTGCGTTTCTCGATCATGCGTTCAAGAATCGAGCGCTGCACATGTCAAAGACTTGCATAACTCCACTTGCTTGAACGGCTACCCGTGCCCGGCACGCGAACATTGGCCTGATCCGGTCAGGCGCAATTTCATTGCAATATCTTGCCGGCTGCCCGGTTCACGAAAAATCAACCGCCGTCGTATTCGCCCCGCACAACAACACCCCGACCGTCCGCCCCGCCTGCGCCCGCCAGACGCCGCTCTGCAACGCCGCGAACGCGGCCGCGCCGCCCGGCTCAACCACCACCCGCAACACCCGCCACAAGGTGCGCTGCGCCCGGACGATCGCGGCGTCGCTGACCAATACCGAGCCCGCGCCATAGCGCTGCATCAGCGGAAACATGAGTTGCCCGACCTGCCGTGGCGCCAGCGAATCCGCAGCCACGCCGCCTGCCGGCGCATCGACCGGCCTGCCAGCCGCCAGTGCGTGATTCAAGGTCGGCGAGAGTTCGGGCTCCACGCCGATCAACGGGACGCGCCCGCGATACCAGGCGGCGATACCGCCGATAAGGCCGCCGCCGCCGACGGCCACCAGCAGGGCATCGAGGTCGGGCGCGTCTTGTTCCAGTTCGAGACCGACAGACGACTGCCCGAGCAGGGTTTCCGGCTGGTCGTAGGCATGGATAGCCAGCGCACCACTTTCCGCTACAAAAGCTTCACTGGCGAGGAGCGCGTCGTCATAGCGTTCGCCCACGATGCGCAGGTCCGCGCCGTAGTCGCGGATGCGCGCGAGCTTGGCGGCCGAGGCCACGCCGGGCACGAAGATGGTGGCACGCACGCCGAGCCGCTCTGCCGCGTACGCAACCGCCGCGCCGTGGTTGCCGCCAGAGGCGGCCACCACCCCGGCCGCGCCGCACTGGCGCGACAGCAGGTGGGTGAACGCGCCGCGCGCCTTGAAGGAACCGGTATGTTGCAGGAACTCCAACTTGAACACCAGTTCAATGCCACCCAGGCCTACATCGGCGCCGTTGACGCGCAGGACCGGGGTACGCCGCACATGCGGCGCGATACGTGCAGCGTTGTTGCGCATGGCGGCTGGTTCGAGCATGCCGTCAACCGGGTTCATGGATTCACTTGCGGTCCGACGCGCCGTTTGCGACAAACTCACCCATCGCCTGCCCCATGCGAATCGCACCGCCGGGCACCCATTGCGGATTGAACCTCAGCGTGTTTTTCGGGAACAGCAACACCACCGTCGAGCCCAGCAGGAAACGCCCCATCTCGGCGCCGCGTCCCAGCACCACCTGATCGCCGGCGTAGGTCCATTCGCGCACCGTGCCCGGCCGCGGCGGGTTGACCACGCCGTGCCACACGGTAGCCATGCTGCCAACGATGGTGGCGCCCACCAGGGCCAGCACGAAGGGCCCATGCGCCGAGTCGAACACGCACACCACCCGCTCGTTGCGTGCGAATAGCCCCGGCACGCCGCGCGCGGTGAGCGGATTGACCGAAAACAACTCGCCCGGCACGTGAATCATGCGCCTGAGCGTGCCGGCACAGGGCATGTGAATGCGGTGGTAGTCTTTCGGGCTCAAATAAAGGGTGGCGAAGGCGCCATCATCGAACTGCGCCGCCAGTTGCGCGTCGCCACCGACCAAGGCGCGGCTGCTGTAGTGATGGCCCTTGGCCTGGAAGATCTGGTCGCCGGCGATCGGGCCGCACTGGCTGATCGCACCATCCACCGGGCACAACCATGGCGTGTCGGCAAAAGGCCGGGCCCCCGCCTTGAGCGGGCGGGTAAAGAACTCGTTGAAACTGGCATAGGCCTCGACGCGCGGATCGGCGGCTTCCGCCATGTCGACGCCGTAGCGGGCGATGAAGCGGCGTATCACCGCATGGCTCAAGGCACCACCGCGTAGTGAAGCCAGCGCGCCGGCGGCGACGGTCAGCGCGCGCTTGGGCAGCAGGTATTGCGGCAGGACTGCGAGGCGGTCGGACACCGGCACTCCGATGAGGAGGAAGCAATGGATTTTACCGGCAGCGAGCGCGCATCAGGCGTTAGCCGTGTCCTCACCCTTGAGAAACAAGGCATACAGCAGCGGCAGCAACAGCAGCGTGAAGAACGTCGCCGACACGATGCCGCCCACGATCACCACCGCAAAGGGCCGCTGCGTCTCCGAGCCGATGCCGTGCGACAGCGCCGCCGGCAACAGGCCCAGCCCGGCCATCAGAGCGGTCATCAGGATCGGCCGCATGCGCGCCACCGCGCCTTCGACCACCGCCTGTGAAAAGTCCATGCGGTCGCGGTAAAGCTCCATGATGTGTTCGACCATGATCACGCCGTTCTGTACCGAAATGCCGGCCACCGCGATGAAACCCACCGCCGCCGACACCGAAACATGCAGCC
>JAYTDE010000483.1:0-13822 GCA_043736195.1 Burkholderiales bacterium
CTGCCGGCCAAAGGCGTGGTCGCGCCGGGGCATCCGTGGTATGGCAACCCGAAGTTCGACATCAAGTACGACCCCGAGGCCGCCAAGAAGCTGCTGGCCGAAGCAGGTTACGGGCCGGGCAAACCGCTCAAGATCAAGGTGCAGATCTCCGGCTCAGGTTCGGGCCAGATGCAGCCCCTGGCGATGAATGAATTCATGCAGCAAAACCTGAAAGCGGTGGGCGTCGAAGTGGAGTTCGACGTGCTGGTGTGGGAAAGCCTGTTCAACAACTGGCGCGTCGGCTCCAAGGATGCCAAGTCCAACGGCGCGCATGCGATCAATGTCTCGTTTGCCACCCAGGACCCGTTCTTCGCCTTTGCCCGCTTCTACGACAGCCGCATGGTGGCGCCGCGCTCGGTCAACTGGGGCTGGGTGCAGGACCCGGAGTTCGACAAGCTGGTGGCGGCCGCACGCGGCGAATTCGATGCCAAAAAGCGCGATGTCGCAATCTCCAAGCTGCATGAGCGGGTGGTCGACCAGGCGGCGATGCTGTTCGTGGTGCACGATACCGGGCCGCGCGCGCTCTCGCCCAAGGTCAAGGGTTTCGTGCAGTCGAAGAACTGGTTCCAGGATTTGTCGCCGGTATCGGTGCAGTAGTCGGCCTGGCGCCCGACGACTTGGTTTTGCGTATCGGTCCGCCTTCTCCCTCCCCTTCAAGGGGAGGGTTGGGGTGGGGATGGGGTGGTTGCCGATGAAACAATGGCCCCATCCCCCTCCTGACCTCCCCCTTGAAGGCGGAGGAATGAGCAAAGTTGGCGCGTATGCGCGCAGGCGGGAATCCTGCTCACGCTGCGAAATGGTTGCGGATTCCCGGTCAAGCCGGGAATGACTGTCAGAGAGCATGTTCACCTACATCCTGAAACGCCTGCTGTACGTCATACCGATCGCCCTGGCGGTGAGCGCGGTATGTTTTTCGCTGGTGTTTCTGGCCCCTGGCGATCCGCTGTCGGCGATTCTGCCGCCGGACGCCACCAATGAGCTGATCGAGAAACTCAAGGCCGACTACGGCTTCGACAAACCACTGCCGGAGCAATTCGGCAAGTGGGTCTGGCGCGCCGCGCAAGGCGACCTGGGCACCTCGATCGCCACCGGCCGGCCGGTGAATTCGGAAATCGCGCGCGCGATTTCCAACACCTTCATGCTGGCGATGTTCGCCTGCGGCATAGGATTCTCATTCGGTCTCCTGTTCGGCATCACCGCCGGCTATTTCAATGGCACCTGGGTCGACAAAGTCGTCACCGCGATCGCGGTGACCGGCGTTTCGATGCCGCACTATTGGCTCGGCATGGTGCTGGTGATCATTTTCTCGGTGCAGTTGGACTGGCTGCCCTCGATGGGCGCCGGTGCCGGTGGCTCGGATGCCTGGGTGTGGGACTGGGAGCATGTGCGCTTTCTGCTGCTGCCGGCGATCACCCTGTCGTTCATTCCGATGGGCATCGTGATGCGCACCGTGCGCGCGATCGTGGCCGAAATCCTCAACCAGGAATTCGTGCAGGCGCTGTACGCCAAGGGCATGGATTCGCTCGGCGTGTTCCGCCATGTGCTCAAGAACGCCGCGCCGACAGCGCTGGCAGTGATGGGCATACAACTGGGCTACCTCTTGGGCGGCTCGATCCTGGTGGAAACCGTGTTCTCCTGGCCGGGCACCGGCTTCCTGCTCAATACCGCGATTTTCCAGCGTGACCTGCCGCTGTTGCAGGGAACGATCCTGTTTCTGGCGCTGTTTTTCGTGCTGCTCAATGTGATCGTCGACATCGCCCAGACCTTCGTCGACCCGAGGATCCGCCGATGAATGCCGTCATGTCTGCCGCCAGTTTCGAGGTGCCGCCAGCCGCGGTCTCGCGCGGCTACTGGGCCACCGTGTTCATGCGCGTAAAGCGTGACCGCGTCACCGTGTTCTGCGCCCTGGTATTGCTGGCCCTCTTGCTGATGGCGATTTTCGCGCCGTGGATCGCCCCCAAGGATCCGCTGGCCGCCTCGATGTTGAAGCGCCTTGCATTGATCGGCAGCGAAGGCTATCCGCTGGGCAGCGACGAACTGGGCCGCGACATGCTGTCGCGCCTGATCTACGGCGGCCGCCTGTCGCTGTTCATCGGCATCGTTCCGGTGGTCAACGCCTTCATCATCGGCACCATACTGGGCCTGACAGCGGGCTTCGCCGGCGGCCATGTGAACACCGCGATCATGCGCACCATCGACGTGTTTTTCGCGTTCCCCTCGGTGCTGCTGGCGATCGCGATTTCGGGTGCGTTGGGCGCCGGCATTTTCAACAGCATCGTCTCACTCACGATCGTGTTCATCCCGCCGATCACGAGGGTGGCCGAAAGCGTGACCACCCAGGTGCGCAACCTGGATTTCGTCGAGGCGGCGCGTGCCTCGGGGGCGAACGCATTCACCATCGTGCGTGTGCACATCCTGGGCAACGTATTGGGGCCCGTATTCATCT
The DNA here is from genome assembly GCA_043736195.1 of Burkholderiales bacterium. Lineage (GTDB taxonomy): Bacteria > Pseudomonadota > Gammaproteobacteria > Burkholderiales > JAEUOS01 > JAEUOS01. The sequence continues at coordinate 2,486 of JAYTDE010000483.1, forward strand.
ACGCCACCAGCCTGATGTCGGTGTGCATGATCTTAGCCTCCGGCCTGTCGTTCCTGGGCCTGGGCACCAAACCACCGGCGCCGGAGTGGGGCCTGATGTTGAACACCCTGCGCACCGCGATCTACACCAACCCCTGGGTCGCGGCCCTGCCCGGCGTGATGATCTTCGTCACTTCGATCTGCTTCAACCTGATGAGTGACGGCCTGCGCCAGGCGATGGACATCAAGGAGTGATGCCCGAGTGACGCCTAAGCTGCTTGAAGTGCGCGACCTGCGCAAACACTTCCCGATCAAGGGCGGCCTGTTGAATCGCCAGACCGCGACCGTGCGTGCGGTCGACGGTGTTTCCTTCCATGTGGATACCGGCGAGACCCTGGGCGTAGTCGGCGAATCCGGTTGCGGCAAATCCACCACCGCGCGCCTGGTGATGCACCTGATCGACCATGACGAAGGCAACATCGCCTTCGACGGCAAGACCGTGGGCTCGCAGCACATGCCGCTGAAGGAATTGCGGCGCCAGATGCAGATGGTGTTCCAGGATTCGTTCGCCTCGCTCAACCCGCGCCTGACCATCGAGGAGTCGATCGCCTTCGGCCCGCAGGTGCACGGCGTGCCAGCCGCCGAGGCGCGCACCCGCGCGCGCGACCTGCTGGCCAAGGTGGGCCTGAACCCGGCGCAATTCATCCGCCGCTATCCGCACGAGCTGTCCGGCGGCCAGCGCCAGCGCGTCAACATCGCGCGCGCCCTGGCACTGCAACCCAAGCTGGTGATCCTTGACGAATCGGTATCCGCGCTCGACAAGTCGGTGCAGGCCCAGGTGCTGAACCTGCTGGCCGATCTCAAGGCCGAGTTCGGCCTGACTTACCTGTTCATCTCGCACGACTTGAACGTGGTGCAGTACATGAGCGACCGCGTGATGGTGATGTACCTGGGGCGCATCGCCGAAGTCGGGCCGGTGGCGGCCCTCTACAACGAATCGGCGCACCCCTACACCCGCGCCCTGTTGTCGGCCATGCCCTCGCTCGACCCCGACCGGCGCACCGCCGCACCACCCTTGACCGGCGACCCGCCGAATCCGATCAACCCGCCATCCGGTTGTCGCTTTCGCACCCGTTGCGCCTATGCCGAAGCGGTGTGCGAACACAAGGAGCCGCCGCTGGCCGTGGTGAGCACAGGCCATCTGGCCGCCTGCCATATCGCCAACCCGGCTTCCGGCCATTCGAAAGTGGGCCTGGTCCTACTCAAGGCGGCATAAGTCATGAGTGCCACGATGAGCACCGCCAGCGCCGCAACTGTCGCAACCCAGCCCGACACACCGCTGGTGCGCGTCACCGATTTGACCGTGCGCTTTGTCAACCACGACGCCAGCGTGCATGCGGTCAACGGCGTCTCTTTCGATTTGCAGCGCGGCGAGGTGCTGGGCATTCTCGGCGAATCCGGATCGGGCAAGAGCGTCACGCTCAAGACCCTGATGCGCCTCTTGCCGGCACGCAAGACACGCCTGGGCGGTGCCATCAATGTGGCCGGGCAGGATGTGATGGCGCTCGACGCGCGCGGCCTGACCGCCTATCGCGGCAGCGTGGTGTCGATGATTTTCCAGGAGCCGATGCTGGCCTTCGACCCGGTGTTCACCATCGGCTACCAGATCGCCGAGGCGGTGGTGCAGCACGAAGGTGTATCGCGCGCCGCCGGCATGCAACGCGCGCTGGAAATGCTGGAGCGGGTGCAGATTCCCTCGGCCAGGCGCAGGCTCGATGCCTATCCGCACGAGATGTCCGGCGGCATGCGCCAGCGCGCGATGATCGCGCTGGCACTGGCCTGCAAACCGCAGCTGCTATTGGCCGATGAGCCCACCACGGCGCTGGACGCCACCGTGCAGATCCAGATCCTGCTGCTCTTGCGCGAGCTGCAGAAGGAATTCGGCATGGCGGTGATATTCGTAACCCATGATGTGGGCGTGGCCGTCGAGGTTTCAGACCGCGTGGCGGTGATGTATGCCGGGCGCTTTATCGAAACCGGCAGCGTGCGCGACATCATCCGCAATCCGCGTCACCCCTACAGCCAGGGCCTGCTGGCGGCCAACGTGCTGCCGGGCATGAGCGACCGCGCCGCCGGCGCGGCACGCGAGCGCATCGAGGCGATTCCCGGCAGCCCGCCCAACATGAGTAAAGTACCCGATGGCTGCGCCTTCGCACCTCGCTGCAAATATGCGGAAGAGCGCTGCGGCACGGCCTTTCCGCCGGCGGCCGCAGTGAGTGATTCGCATCAGGTGCATTGCATCCGCGGCTGAAGCTGGGTCGCATCGATCCCGCCGGCGCGCCGCTACAGTAACATTCGCCGCGGCGCCCGACATCCGGCGGCGCGACAACACCCACGGGAGACCGGCATGACCACCAAGGGCTTTTCCATCAGCCACCTCGCCACCACAAAGTTTGAGAGCGGGCTGCGCGAGTTTTTCGACTACCGCGATCTCGGCATCGAAGAGGCAACCGACGGCCGGGTGGTGGCGCATGTGATCCGCGCCGCCAAGGGCGCGGAATTCTCGGGCCAGCCGCACCTGCACCGGACCGATTTCCAGATGGTCTACATCCTCAAGGGCTGGATCGAATTCGAGTATGAAGGCCACGGCAAGGTGCGGCTCGAGGCCGGCTCATGCGTGCATCAGCCGCCTTCGATCCGGCATCGCGAAATCGCCCACAGCCCGGATATCGAAATGCTCGAAATCGTGATGCCGGGCAAGTTCGCCACCGAGGAAGTGCCTACCTTGGTGGATTGACGTAGCGGTCGCGCGCGCAACACCACAGCCCCGTGGGCTGCCGAACCGGTGCCGCGAAACCCGAGACGCGCGCTGCAGGGACCTCAGCCCGCGAAGCGCGACTCCGGCAAACCCCTGACTCCGGGCCGCACCGAGAACAGGCTGCCGGCCAGCGGCTGGTCCACCAGTTGCTCGAGTGTCAGTCGCTGGCGCGCCGAGGTGATGTACAGGGTGTCCAGTTCGGCACCGCCGAAACAGCAGCAGGTCGGATTGGCCACCGGCAGCGGAATTGCGCCGTCGATGCGGCCATCGGGTGCATAACGCACCACGCGCCAGCCGCCGTACTCGCAATTCCACAGGTACCCCTCGGCATCGATGCAGGAGCCATCCGGCCGGCCGGCATGGCCTTCGGTGCTGGCAAACAGGCGCTGACGCGAGATGTCGCCACTGGCTGGGTCATAGTCGAACGCCCAGATGCGATTGCGATGGGTGTCGGCGAAATAAAGGGTCCGACCATCTGGACTGAAGGCGAGGCTGTTGGGCACGCTGATCTCGCCCAGCAGTTTTTTGCAACTGCCATTGGGGTCGAAACGGTACAGCGAGCCGGTGGGCTCGCGGCTGGACTCGGCCATGGTTCCGGCCAGGAAGCGGCCCTGGCGGTCGCAGCGACCGTCGTTGAAACGGTTGTCCGGCAGATCCACCTCGGGATCAACCCAGGGCGTCAGCGCAGCGCTTGATGCGTCGAGCGCATGCAGCCCGGACTTGGCGGCGCCGATCAGCCCGCCGCACTCGCGCAATGCGATTGAACCGACTGCTTGAGGCAACACGAAATTCGCCGCCGCAGGCGTCCCTGGCACCCAGTGCCGCAGCGCCGGCGCGCGAATATCCACCCACCACAATGATTGATCGCGCTCATCCCAGAGCGGGCATTCGCCCAACTGGTCAGTACCAGGCAGCGCGCATTCGACCACGACGCTCATGCGTCAGGCCAGCAAGCGCGCCAGTGCCGCACTCACACCGCTGGTAGGTGTGGCGTGGCGCGGTGGCGGCGACTCGGCGCCCCGGGAGTACTCGGTTGCCAGCTGGGCCGCCACCCGTGCGCCGGCATGCACGCTGTCGATCAAGGGCAGCGCCACCTGCGGCGCGATGCGCGCGGCCATGCCGGCCAAGGCCGCGCCGCCGAGAATCACCGCCTGCGCATGGTCCGCGCGCGCCGCGGCGCTGCACTCGGCGGCGAGAAATGCGATCGAGCCTTCGGGGTCGGCCGCGATCTCCGCACCCGTAAGCGCGATGGTGCGAATCCGTGCCACTTTGTCGGCATAGCCCAGCGCCGCCGCCAGACGCGCAAGCATTGGCTGCCACAGGGCGCCGCCGGTGACGATGGTGAAGCGTCCATGGACCGAGGCTTCGCGCATCGCCGCTTCGGCCAGGCCGATCACCGGCATGGCACACACCTCGCGCACGGCGAAGAGGCCAGGGTCGCCAAAGCAGGCCAGCAATACCGCATCGCAGCCTTTGCCGAATTCGGCCACGCCATCCAGCGCCGAATGCCCGGCAATCGCATAGGCGGCTTCATTGGAAATGTAGTTGGCGCCAAAGCGCGCGGTGGCCGGCACGCATTCGATCGTGCCACCCAGCACCTCGCGGGCGTGGCGCGTGACCAATTCAGTCACGCTGGCGGTGGTGTTGGGGTTGAGAATCAGAATGCGTGGCATGGTGTCGATACTTCAATCAAGGGATGCGTCACAAGGTGGCAACGAACCTCCGGCGACCCGCAAAACCCGGACCGACAGACATTTGATTATCGCCGGTTCCGTGTCACGTCCGCGCAGTGCCAATATCGCACCGGACCCGCATCGAAGCCGCCGGGCGGGGTCAATTGCTATCGGCGCTGAAAGCGCGGAATCGGTACCCTTGCGCAATCAAGCACACCACTTCACATGCGAACAGAGATCACAAATACCTATTTGCCCGGCGCGCTTGGACGCATCACCGAATTACATGCCAGCTTCCACCATAGGCATGCCGGGTTCGGCCTGCATTTCGAGACCAAGGTGGCCTCCGAGTTGGCGGAATTTCTGGGACGCTACGACGAGAAGCGCGATCAGTTGTGGTTGGCCGTGGCCGACGGCCAAATCGAGGGCTCGATCGTCATCGACGGCATTCATGCACACACCAGCGGCGCGCACCTGCGCTGGTTCATCCTCTCCAACCGCTTGCGCGGCAGCGGCATGGGCAATGCGCTGGTGTCGGCTGCGGTCGATTTCTGTCGCGCCAGGCATTACCGCAATACCTATCTGTGGACCTTCGAAGACCTGCAGGCCGCGCGGCATCTGTACGAAAAGAACGGCTTCCGCCTGATCGCGCAACAGCCGGGCGCGCAATGGGGGCAGGTGGTGAACGAGCAGCGTTTTGAGCTGTCGCTGCCGGTATAGGCCGGCGGCTGCCCAGCCCGGCAGGCAGCCGCGCGCGCGCCGCAGGTGTCACGCGCCGACGCGATTCAATCGGTCCGTTGGTCTCTGCGAGCCCGACCGCGCGCCGGAGCAGTCGCAGCCTCGCGCAATGCGGTGTCCACCAGCGCGTCCATCATCCATCTGACAACGACTTCCGCTTCGCCGCTGGTGGCGCCGCAAATGTCCTTGAGCACAACCGACGACTCGATTCCGTAGGCGACCGACAGCGCCATGATGAGCCGCTCAAATGCGCGGTTGCCCAGTTCGGCGCGCATGGGCGCCAAGGTGGTCGCCAGCACCTCGATGCGCTGACCGCGCCTGAACGGTTCCTCGCTGAGCTGGCCGGCGGCTTCCAGCGATTGGTGCTCAAGCGCCAGTAACAATGCGGCGCGCATGTGCGGCTCATATTGGCGAAAGCGCGAGAATGTGCGATCCAGCAATTCATGCAGACGTTGTTTGGCATCCCCCTCCTGCGGTACCGCGCGCCGCACCGGCAACAGCGCTTCGGCAATCACCGCGCTGATCAGCTTGGAGCGGCTCGGAAAATAGCGATACGCGGTCGCGCGGGATACCCCGGTCGCCAGTGCGACCTCGGCCACTGACGGGATGCGTCCGGCACTTAAGAGCGTCACAGCCTGCTCAAGCAGGCGCCGGTACTCACGGCCGCGGTGGCCTGTACCAAAGTCGGGCACGACATAAAACGATTGCGCGTCTTTGATGGGCGGAAGGTGGGGCATGGGATGGAAGGTCTGGCAGACAGCAAAAACCCGGACTTGGTGCGATGCAAGATTGACAGGTTCAGGGAGTCACTATAGCCTCCTTCGTGGGAATTGAGACAGTTGTCTCAATTATGCTTCTGTCGATTTCATTCCTATTCGTTTTTTTGTGCGCGTCGACAGTTGCAACCGCAGTCAGTACCGGTAGCGACAATCAGCACGACAGGTAGACGCGCATAGGCGTGTGGACGCAATGAAATTTTGGCGTCCCTGCATGCGTCAGCAGGTGGACCCGGGGGAGCAACGTGAGTACGCAGTTCGTGGATCGTATCGCTGTGGAAGTCGACGGCGCCGGAGATGCGGTGCTGATGATCCATGGACTGGGCGCTACCTCGAATTTCTTTACGCCGGTGTTGCCGGATCTGACGCGCTATCGCGTGATCCGCCCCGATCTGCCCGGCTCGGGTCGCTCACACCGGGTCGAAGGGGCGCTGTCGATCGACCGCTTCGTGCGTGCGCTGGTGCGGGTGTGCGGCGCCACCGGCATTGAACGTGCACATGTGGTGGCCCACTCGCTGGGAACCGTGATCGCGTTTCATCTGGCGGTGCTTGAACCACGTTTGGTACGCAGTCTGGCGCTGTTCGGCCCGCTCACCGCGCCGCCGGATCCAATGCGCGCACCGATCCGCGCGCGTGGCGCCCTGGCACGCAATGAGGGTGCCGCCGCCATGCAGCTGATTGCCGATAGCACGGTGCAGGCGGCGACCGCGACGGAGACGCGCAGCCGGCGTCCGCTGGCGGTGGCCGCGGTGCGCGAATCGGTGATGCGCCAGTGTCCGGACGGCTACGCCCGCACCTGCGATGCGCTGGCCGATGCGCAGTCGGCCGATCTGTCGAAGATCGCCGCCCCGCTGCTGCTGGTGACCGGCGACGAGGATGCGGTTGCGCCGCCGCAGGCGGTGCGATCGATCGGCGCCCGGATCGAAGGCGCGCAGGTTGAGGTTTTGCCGCGCTGCGGCCATTGGACGATCTACGAAAAGCCGGAAGAATGCGGCGCGTTGCTCGCGCGGTTTTTCGCCGAGCGGATTCATTCCCGAACCACGAAGTAGCGATTCCCGCCAAAGCAAACAGGAGATTGAGATGGCCAATACGCTTTTCACCAATGTACGCATCATCGACGGCAGCGGCGCCCAGCCTTACGCGGGCGAGGTATTGATCCAGGGCAACCGCATTTCGCGCATCGGGCGCGGTGCGCGCAGCCTGCCGGTGTCCGGCGTCAACGTGATCGACGCCGCCGGTGCCACCCTGATGCCCGGCATGACCGAGGCGCACCTGCATTTGGGCTGGAACAACGCGAAGACGCTGGACGCGATCCAGAAAATGCCGCCCGAGGAGCACACCTTGTGGACCGCGCAGATGGCCAAGCTCTACCTGGATCATGGCTGGACTTCCGGCGTCGGCGCGGCCGCCCCCAAACCGCGCCTCGATTGCGTTATCCGCGATGCGATCAACGCCGGCCAGATTCCGGGGCCGCGTTACCTCGCCGCCAGCCAGGAGATCACCGTCACCGGATCCCTGGGCGACGACATGCTGCCGCACCTGCCGTATCCGGAGACCTCGTTCGGTTGCATCGTCGACGGTCCGGAGGAGATGCGCAAGCAGGTGCGCATGTTCCTCAAATACGGGGTGGATTCGATCAAGCTCAACCTCTCCGGCGACAACCTGGTTCCCGGTGCGGATGCGAAGACCAACTGGATGTCCGATGAGGAAGTCGCGATGGCGGCGCGCGAGGCGAAGATTCGCGGCAAGCGGCTATCGTCCCACGCCCGCTCCTCAGAATCGGTCAAGCAGAGCCTGCGTCATGGCATCGACGTGATCTACCACGCCAGCTTCGCAGATGAAGAAGCGCTCGACATGCTCGAGGCCAAGAAGGACCGGGTCTTCGTCGCCCCCGGCCTGTCGGTGATCATCCGGCTGCTCGACAATGGCGAGACCGTCGGTATCAGCAATCAGCAGGCCAAGGACATGGGCTACGAGATTGAACTCGAGGCCGCGGTGAACAGCCTGAAAGCGATGTTGAAGCGCGGCATCCGGGTGCTGCCCGGCGGCGATTACGGCTTCGCCTGGGCACCGCACGGCGAGAATGCCAAGGATCTCGAGTACTTCGTCAAGTACCTGGGCATGACGCCGATGGAAGCCATCGTTTCGTGTACTCGCTGGGGCGGGCAGATCATGATGCGCGGCAACGAACTGGGCGAGATCAAGGAGGGCTATCTCGCCGACCTGCTGCTGGTGGATGGCGACCCGCTGTCGAATATCGCGATCCTGCAGCAGCCGGCAAAGTTGCTCGCGATCATGAAGGACGGCGTGTTCCACAAGGAGCCGGAAATCGGCTCGTCGCGGACCCGGCGCTTGACCTCGACCATGATCGACAGCAATGGCCGCCAATCCAGCGGTCTGCAGCACGCATCCGGCCTGCCGATGCTGCCCGAAGCCGTACGTCCGGCGGCGACCCGGTGGAACTAGATGATCGTGTGCAAGGCGATTCGGCCCGGCTATTTGGCATGAGGCAAGCTTGAAACACCTGTCCCGTCACCACAGATGGCTGTGGAGCCTGTTGGTCGCCGTGCCGCTCGCGCTGCTCTCGGCGTGGGGCATATTGCACAACGCCAAGCTGTTCGTCATCACCCTGCTCAATGGCCTGACGCTGGCCTCGCTTTATTTCATCGTCGCCAGCGGCTTCACGCTGGTGTTCGGACTGATGCGCAATGTCAATCTGGCACACGGTTCGCTCTATCTGCTGGGCGGCTATGTCGGCTATTTCGTGGCTGACAAGACCGGCTATTTCGTGCTGGCGCTGGCGGCCGGATTCGCCGTCGCGGCGCTGGCGGGTCTCTTGATGCAAGTGACGATCTTCCGCTTCATGCCGGGCCAGGACCTGCGCCAGACCATGGTGACCATCGCGCTGTCAATTGTGATCGCCGATCTGTTGATATGGAGTATCGGCGCGCAGGTGCATCAGCTCAGTGCACCGGACTGGCTGGCCGGCCCGATGCGCGGCCTGCCGCTGATTAATGCCTATTCCAAGTACCGTATGGCGCTGTTGCCGCTGGGCATCGTCATCGGTGTGCTGCTGTGGCTGTTTCTCAATCGCACTCGCGTCGGCATGATGATCCGCGCCGGCGTCAATGACGGCCCGATGCTAGGTGCGGCCGGGGTCAACGTGAATCTGGTATTCGCGGTCACCTTCGCGCTCGGCGCCGGTCTGGCCGGCTTGGGTGGCGTGGTGGGTGCGGTCGAGCTGTCGATGGTGCCGGGCGAAGACGTGCGCCTGTTGCTGGCCTCGCTGATCGTGGTGATCGTAGGCGGCATGGGCAGCGTGGCCGGGGCGGCGGTAGGTGCGGTGATTCTGGGTCTGGCCGAAACCTATGGCCTGGCCTACGCACCGACCTACAGCGTGGTCTTCACCTTTGTCATTCTGGTGCTGGTGCTGGCGTTTCGCCCGCGCGGCATTCTGGGACAGGCGGCATGAGCGCTCTCGCCCGGCCGCCCGTAGAGGGCGCTCATTCCCCCTCGGGGGGATGTCGCGCAGTGACAGGGGGTAGTCAAATACCCGCTCTCGCCCGGCCGCCCGTAGGGAGCGCCGAATTGAACAATGCGCCTCCCGCGGGGAGGAAGTCACGCAGTGACAGGTGGGGTGTCCAATGAGCGCCGCGCAGTGGCGCAACGCCATGAACGCCGGCGCCGGCCGTCTCGCCATGGGCAAAGCGGTGCCCGCCGTTCGCCCCGCCATCACGCCCGCGCGCCCGCTCAAGGCCGCGGTGTCGCTGCGCCATCTGGTGGTGTTGGCGGCAGTATTGGTGTTTCCATGGGTGGCGACGCCATTCATCACTTTCCAGATCGGCGCGCAATCATTGGCGCTGGGCATGGTCGCGCTGTCATTGACCTTCCTTGGCGGGTACGGCGGCATGATTTCACTGGCGCAAATGACGGTGGCCGGTATCGCCGGCTATATGGTCGCCATTTTCGGTGTCAGCGGCACGCCGGAAATCAGCCTGGGCTGGCCTTGGTGGATCGTGGTGCCGCTGGCGCTGGCGATCGCCACTGCCGCCGGTGCCGCTATCGGCTGGCTGTCGGTACGCACCGAGGGCATCTACACCATCATGATCACGCTGGCCGTCGGCGTCGCGTTCTATTACCTGTGTTTGCAGAACTACTCGGTGTTCAACGGTTTTCAGGGCTTCCAACAGGTGCATCCGCCCAAACTGCTGGGCATCAACTGGCGTGACCCGTTGCCGTTTTACTACCTCGTTCTGTTCTGGTCACTGGCCGGTTATTTTTTCATTCAATACCTTGCGCGCGCACCGTTCGGGGTCGCGCTCCAAGGCGTGCGCGACAACCCGCGGCGCATGAACGCGCTCGGTTTCAATGTCACCGCGCACCGCATCGCCAGTTACGCGGTGGCCGGCTTGGTGGCGGCGGTGGGCGGCGTGCTGCTGGTTTGGTACAACGGCCTGATCACCCCCAATTCGGCCGGCACCAGCTGGCTCATCAACATCCTCATCATCGCGGTGCTTGGCGGCATGCGCCATCCGCTTGGCCCCTTCATCGGTGCCATTGTGTTCGTATTGCTGCAGACTTTCGCCATAGATCTGTTCGACCGCGAGCGTTTCAATCTCGTGATCGGCGGTGTGTTTCTTGCCATAGTGTTGTTCTCGACGGATGGGCTGCTCGGGTTATGGGCGGCTCTGAAGGCGAATTTCTTAACCAGAAAGGGAGAAATCAAATGAAGCAGAGCACTTTGATTCGCACGCTCGTGGGCGCCGCTGTGGTGGGCGCGCTGGCGGGACCAGCGGTTGCGCAGCAAACCGTGAAAATCGGCTTGCTGGCAACCTTGGAAGGTCCGTTCGCGGCCGGTGGCGCTGACGGCATGCGCGGTGCCGAACTGGCGATCAAGCAGAAAAACGGCATGGCAGGTGGCCGCAAGATCGAATTGATCAAGGCCTCATCCGACGCCAAACCCGACGTGGCCGTCAACGCCACCCGCAAGCTGGTCGAGCAGGACAAGGTCGAGATCATGGTGGGCCCCTTGTCCGGCGGCGAAGGCATTGCGGTCAAGGACTACTCCAAGACGCAGCCCCAAGTGACCTTCATCAACGGCTCGTCGGGCGCGCAGGCGACGACCCTCGTGAACCCCTCCCCCAACTTCTTCCGCTTCAACAACGAGGGCGCGCAGTGGATGGTGGGCCTGGGGGCCGAGGCGATGAAACGCGGCTACAAGAAGGTGGCGCTGATCTCCGAGGACTACTCGTTCCCGTACTCGCAGGTGCAGGGCTTCATGAGCGAATACTGCAGGCTGGGAGGCAAGGTGCCGTCCAAGGCCTGGGTGCCGCTGGGTGGCAAGGACTACGCCT
>JAYTDE010000484.1:0-4074 GCA_043736195.1 Burkholderiales bacterium
ATCGCGCCGCGCCCGAGTTCACGGCGCGATGGGTGTGGTGTACGAGGGCTTCGATCCGGCGATCGAACGTACGGTGGCGATCAAGACCATACGCGCCGAGCAGTTCGAGCCGGCCCAGATGACCGAAATGCTGGCGCGTTTCAGGCGTGAAGCGCAAGCTGCCGGACGCCTGAATCATCCACACATCGTCGCCATCTATGAGTATGGCGAGGATGGCGCGGTGGCTGCCGCGCCGGTCGCCGACCCCGATGCCACCGTGATTGACGCGCCGCCGGCTACCGGAGCGTCGAAGATTGCTTTCATCGCGATGGAGTTCATCAAGGGGCGCGAGCTCAAGGACTACTTCGACGAGAATCGGCGTTTTCCGATGCAGGAAATCGGCCGTATCATGGGCGAACTGCTCGGCGCGCTGGGCCACGCGCATAGCCATGGTGTAACCCATCGTGACATGAAGCCGGCCAACATGATCCTGCTCGATGGCAGCGCGTCGGTAAAGGTTGCGGATTTCGGTATCGCGCGCATCGAAACCTCGGAATTGACGCAGGCAGGCACCGTGCTTGGCACGCCTTCCTACATGTCGCCGGAGCAGTTTCTTGGGCAAACGGTGGATGGCCGCAGCGACCTGTTTTCCTGCGGTGTGATCCTGTATCAGTTTCTCACCGGGGAAAAGCCGTTTACCGGTGCGGTCACCACAATCATGCACAAGGTGTTGAAGGAGGAACCGCTGGCGCCATCGATGCTCAACGCGACCCTGCCGCCAGCCTGGGATGCGGTGGTCAAGAAATCGATGGCCAAGAATCCGGACCAGCGTTATCAGAGCGCTGCTGAGTTTTCGCAGGCGATTCGCGACGTGATCGATGGCAAGGTCGGGCAGGCCGATGCGACGCTGATCGATTTGGGCGACACAACCATGCCGAGCGCTGTCCGTTCCGGAGGGGCGAGCGTCCCATCGGCACCAACACCGCAGCCGACGCCGACATTTGCCCAGCCGACAGCACCTCCACCGGGCAGGAACAAGTCCGGCCTGGTTCTGGCGGGTGTGGCTGCGGTGCTGGTTGTCGCCGGCGCGGCGTATATGACGCTGGGGAAAAAACCGGAAGCGCCGTCGCAGGCTGCAGGCGCGCCAGCAACGGTGACGCCGCCGGGAACGCCCGTAGCCGCTGCGCCTGCATCGGCGCAGCCGGTCGCATTTGTTGAACCACCCTCGGAGCCCGGCACGGTGACCATCAGTGCCTTGGGCCTAGCCGATCCGGCCAAATTCAATGGTGATGCCGCGGCGGCAGGCGCCGAGGCACGTGCCGATGCCAAACGCCAGTTGGTCGAAAAGGCGCTCGGGCTGTACGTTGCACAGGAATCGCTGGACAAGAACTACGATTGGGTCGCACGGAACATGTTGTCGCGCTCCGGCGAATTCATCAAGGCCACCTTGTCGGAGGAGGCGCCGCAGGCGGGCAAGGATGGCCTGGTGGCGTTGACCACGCGCGCCACCATCAAGGTGCGTGATGTACAAAAATCGCTCAACCAGATGAGCGAGAAGGAGCGCATCGACTTCATTCGCAACAATGGCGATCCGAAAATCTCCGTTGAGATGCTAATACGCAATGCCGAGTCGACTCAGCCGATCCCCCCGGCACGTTCGCAATTGGCGGAGAACATGATCAAGGAGCGCATCAAGTCGTTCGGCTTCCGTGTCTGGGCGACCGATGGCGAGGCGAAGACCGGCGCAGCGGCCAAATCGGCCGATTTTCATATCGTGGGCGAAGTCAAGGTCAAGTTACTCTCGGCCAAGCTGGCCGCGTCCGGGCTTACGATCACCAAGACCGCGTTGACGTCCTGGACCATCAAGGCGATCGACAAGTCCACCGGCGAAGAAATCTATCTCAACACGACCATGCCCAAAAGCACCTCATGGGCGAACGAAGACGCGGCGCTGGCCGATATCGGCAAGCAGGTGGGCGACGAATTCTCGAAAAAGTTTTTTCTGGCGCGCTTCAATTTCGGAACCCAGAAGGTCAACCTCAACATAAGCGGCCTGCCAGACGGCGCCGGTGCCGCCGTGCTGCGCGAGTTGCGCGGCCTGCGGGTGGTGCTCGACGCGCGGGAGATCGGATCCGGAAAGTACGCACTTGAACTGCCGGACGGCAGCGCCACCGACCTGATCGCGGAGGGGGTAGCCAAGCCGCTCAACGCCAAATTGGGGCAGCCCTGCTTTGCCTCGGCAGGCGTAGCGGGCGCGGACATCAACGTTTCCTTCGCCGCGGCATGCGCGCTTGAGGCAGTGCGCGCGCGCTTCGAAACGGCGCCGCCTGCAGGACTGTTGTCGGCGCCCGAGGGACGAAACCGGTCGGTCAGAAAGATCGCTTGAGGGGGGTCTTTCGGAGGAATCGCCCCAAAGATCAGCCGCGCACCATGAACTCCACGGTTTCCGCGGATGATTCAGCGCCGCTGTGGCCAAAAATGATGTGACCGGAGCCACGCAGCATCAGTTCTTCGCGCCGCAGGCTCATCTCCGCTTCACCCTTGACGGTCACGAAGGTGCCGTTGGTGCTTTGATCGGCCAGAAAAAACTTGTCGCGGCGTTTTTCGATGCGCGCGTGGTTGCGCGAAGCCTTGGGGTCGGCGATGACGAAGTCGCTGCCGGCGTCGCGCCCGAGCGTTACGCCGATTCGAGTCTGATTCATCACGATTTCGCGCCCGCCATGCTTCAACACCAGTACTGCCTGCGACTGCGGCGTGCTGACCGAGGGGGCCGTCATTGTCAGATCGTCGCCCTCTTGCCAGATGACTTCACACACCGCAAGGTCATCGGCCTTGCCCTTGACGGCCAACGCGGCGATGTCACGGGTGCCCATGCGCAAGGCGGGCGACAACTGATCCACCGTGGTCCGGGTGGTGAATATCTGCAAACCTTTGGCGAGACCGGCCATGCGTGCGGCCGTGTTGACGGTGTCGCCGAACACATCTGCATTTTCCTCGATCACCACTCCCGCATGGAAGCCGACCCGGATTTTGCGCTTGGCACCATTGACAACCGGCAGTTTGTCTATCCGCGTCTGCATGTCCGTGGCCGCGATGAAACCGCGGTCGGCGCCATCAAACACGCACATGATCTCGTCGCCGATGGTCTTGATCACGCGACCGCCATGGCGTGCAGTTACTGCCGACATCTCGACCAAGGCTTCGTCGATCATTGCCTTGGCCTTGGCGTCGCCCAGAACTTCATAGAGCTGAGTGCTGCCTGCAATATCCGCGAACAAGACCGCGACGATCTTTTCCTGCATCGCAATCGATGCGAGCTGGGTCGGTTCGGAAGGAGCGGTCATGCCGTCTCGAGCGACCGGGGCGGGTTCGAAATCAGGCTGCCACGCGCAGCTTGGCCTGGGCAGCAGAAGCGTGCAGCGATGCATAGGCAGAATGCGCCGCCGCTTCCGCCTGCCCGACCCTGACCGCATGTCCCATGTCCATCAAAACAGAGCCTAGCGCGGAGAGACATAGCATCACATTTTCGGGCTTGCATGAATAGCCCATCAAGCCGAAACGCCAAATCTTGCCGGCGAGCGGCCCGAGGCCGGCGCCAATCTCGATATTGAACTCGTTCAATAGACGTTTGCGTACTTCGCCTTCCGAGTTTTGCAGGCTCTCGGGAATCTTGATCGCGTTCATTTGCGGCAGGCGGTAGGCCTCCTTGACCAGAAATTCCAGCCCCATGGCTTCAAGGCCGGCCTTGAATGCCAGGTGGTGCCGCATGTGACGTGCCCATGAATTCTCCAATCCTTCCTCCTTTAGAAGGAGCAAGGCCTCGTGCAGCGCGAACAGGCTATTGATCGGAGCGGTATGGTGATAGGTGCGGGTGGTTTCGCCCCAGTAGCCAAGCACCAGGTTCAGGTCCATGAACCAGCTTTGCACGCGGTTCGTGTCCTTCCGAAGCTTGACCCTTTCGATCACCGCGTCGTTGTACGAAACCGGTGACAGGCCCGGCACGCAGGACAGGCACTTTTGGCTGCCGGAGTAAATGGCGTCGATATCCCACTCGTCCACCCGCACCGGGGTGCCCGCAAGTGAGGTAACCGCGTC
>JAYTDE010000485.1:0-3332 GCA_043736195.1 Burkholderiales bacterium
ATTGGGCCCGGTGGAAAACAGGAAATTCCCCGGGAACACGCGCATCGCGGCGCGCTGCCGCTCCGACGCGTCGCCGTTGAGCGCGAGGTTGTACCAGCGTGCCTGCGGATTCATGCCCCAGCCCAGGTGCGACACCGCGAAAGGGTCGCGATCGTGCGCGCCGGTACGGCCGTCGTCCAGCCACTCCTGCATCAGCCGGGCGTCCACCCCGCCCTCGATCCGGGTGATGTGGCCATCGCGGATTTCCAGGCGCACCGGGTCGGTCACGTAGCGGGTAAACGGCAGGATGATCACATCGCCCGGCGCGATCACCACGCCGCCGCTGGCGCTGCCCTCGTTGGGAAAGGTGTGGATATGGCCGCCGCCCCAATGGTCGAAGTGGCCTTTCTCGTCGGCGTAACCCCACTGGGTCATCACCGGATACTCGCCGCATTCGTAGGTGAAATCGGTGCCCGCCGCGCTGGAAACGTGCACCCGACTGGCCTTGCGGTAAACGCCCTCGGCATACTTGAGCGCCTCCTTGAGGCCGGGCGGCGACATCAGCTGCTCCAGGTCGTCGGGCGCGTCGATGATCATCAGCACCCGTACGCCCTTGCCGATTGCCACCGGCAGCCACGCGGCGAACAGCGGCACATGAAAAATGACGATGATGTCGGCCGCACACAGCGCGTCGAGCGTGCCCTTGCACTTGCCGATGGTGGGCACGCCGACCCTGGTCCAGCCGGGGATCGAGTTGACACACATTTCGTAAATGTCGGCACCGAGTTCATCGGCGGCGGCAAACGCGGCCTCCACGTACTCGCGGCGGGTGCCCAGGTCGCTGACGACCGCGACGGTCTCGCCCTTGCTGATCTTCGACAGCTCGAACTGCTTCTTGTAGAGCGAAGTGAGCTTCGCCGGGTTCATTTCCTGCACGCGGATCGCTGCATGTGCGGCCATCGGATCTTCCTTGTGTCGTGGAGTGCGCCGGTCAGAATACGCCGGGCCGCACGATTGTTCAACGCCGGTCCGGCCGGTCCGGCGATGCCGGCTACTGCGCGGCCGCGGGCGCGGCGTCGATCAGCACAAACGCGATCAGGCAGGGCTTCCCGGAGCGATTCGACCAGGCGTGGTTGGTGCCGCGCTGGATCAGCACGTCGCCGGCCTGCATCAGGGTTTCCTCGGCGTCGAGCACCGCCCAGATTTCACCGCTCATCACCAGGGCGTAATCGACCGACGCCGTCTTGTGCATGAACGGATGGGGCTGCTGCGCGGCGCCGGACAGCGCCTTGGCAGCCGACTCGCCCATCGAGGCGAATGCGGCCCGGGTATCGACCTGGCCCAGCCAGTCACGGTCGGGCGGAAATTCGACCACCCGAAACACCGAGCCATTGGCGGGCGGCGCCAGCTGGATCGGTAGCTTGCAGAGATCGGCTGCCGTACTGTCAGCCGGCGTGGTTCGGGTCGACCAGAGGTCGGTCACGGCGTGCGTCGGAATGCCATGGATCGCCATTACATGGGGCGAAGCCTGATCGGAAACGATGATCGAGCGCTGGCCGGCGTCGTGACCGGTGACGATGCGGCGAATCGGCCTGACTTTCGGTGCGATTGCGGGCATGGGTTGCTGTGACATGATGTTCTCCGTACTTTGCGATGATGGGAGGATGGCAAGGACGCGCTCCGCGCCGCTCCGAGCGTTGGGCGAGTGATCACTTCAATACATGACCGTCCCGCCATCCATGTTGATATCCTGGCCGGTCATGTGACGACCGGCGTCGGAGGCGAGAAAGAACACCATGTCGCAGATTTCGCCTTCGGTCACCATTTCACCCAAGGGCGTCCACGCCAGAAAACTCCTGCGAATCTCCTCAGGGCTGAGGTTTTGCGCGCGCGCCGCACGGGAAACGACCTCCTCGACCCGTTCGCCTTCCACCGGCCCTGGGCTGATCAGATTGCAGCGCACCCGGTGTTGCGCCAGTTCAAGCGCCGCTGTACGGGTGAGGCCGACCAGCGCCATCTTGGAGGTGGCGTAAACCGTGCGATTAAGCGCCGGCCGTTTGCCGGTGAACGAACCGATGTTGACGATCACGCCGCGCCTTTTCGCGATCATGTGCGGCGCGGCGTAGCGAATACAGCAGAGCGCGCCGTTGACATTGATCTTCATGACTTCATCGAGTTCGGCGACGTCGATCTCCCAGATCGGTTTTTGCACCCCGGAAATGCCGGCGTTGTTGACCAGGATGTCGACCGTGCCGAAGCGCTCGACTGCGGTCGCCACCAGGCGTTCGCAGTCTTCCTGCCGGCCGACATCGGCCACCACCGCGGCGACGCGATGCCCGGCCTGCGTCAATTCGCTTTCGAGTCGCTTGAGCGGCTCGCCACGCCTTGCCGCGAACACCACGCTGGCGCCGGACCGGGCGAATCTGGTGGTGAGCAAGAGGCCGATGCCCCGGCTCGCGCCGGTGATCAGCACAACCCTGTCGGAGAACTGTTGGTTCATGTCGCCTTGCTCCTGTCAAAAAATTCCAGGCGGAGATTGTCGCCTGTTGGCGGCACACCGCGCCC
Organism: Burkholderiales bacterium; assembly: GCA_043736195.1. Classification (GTDB taxonomy): domain Bacteria; phylum Pseudomonadota; class Gammaproteobacteria; order Burkholderiales; family JAEUOS01; genus JAEUOS01. The sequence goes on from JAYTDE010000485.1 coordinate 2,545, forward strand.
ATCATCCGGCACCGCGCGGCCCTTCGCGCATTCGCGCATTCCAGGCCTGCGCGCCGGACCTGCTGCCGCGGCCTGGCCGGCGGTATCGACGAAAGCGCATTGCAGCTGCACCGACAATCATGGCCGGCCGCGCCGGCCGCCGCTGGCCAGCAACACACCGGCGGCCGCAGCCAACACGCCGACGGTGGTGTACGCGATGGCGTAGCTGCCGGAACTGGTAGCCACTATTGCGGCCAGCGCAGGCATCACCAGCGCGCCGGAAAACATGGCGGCCGAGCCGAGACCGGTGGCTTCGGTGCGCCGGGCGCCGCCCAGGCGCACAAATTCGCCATAGGCGATGCCGGTATAGCCGCTCGCGGTCGCACCGGCGACCGCGCACACCAGGATTACCAGCGGCACCGGCCAAGCGGGACCGAACTGACCGGCCGCGATGGTCGCCGCCGCCATTGCGAAACCCTGGCACACCAGGAGCCAGCGCGCCGGCAACCACGCATCGGCGATCCAGCCCCAGATCGGCCGGCTGACCACGCCAAAAACCTGGTATGCCGCCAGCGCCTGGCCGGCAGCGACCAGGCCGAAGTCCGCACGACCGGTCAATTGCACGACGGTGAACGCCACAAAGCACATCTGGATACCCGTGTAGATAAAGCATGCCAAGGTCAGGCGCTGCATTTCCGCACTGGCGCGCAACAGGCCGGTCAGCGCCGGCAGCGCGCTCTCGCCGACCGGTGCCGGGCCGCCGGCATCGCGGTCCCAGGAACGCCGGGGCAGTTGCAGCAGCAGCAACA
>JAYTDE010000486.1:0-1722 GCA_043736195.1 Burkholderiales bacterium
GACGGCCGCCAGTTCCGTGCCGTGCTCAATGATCCGCTGATCACGCAACACTTCCGCGTGGTCGCGTTCGACATGCCCTGGCACGGCAAGTCCTCGCCGCCCGCCGGCTGGGAGAAGGAGGACTACAAACTGACCACCGGCCTCTACACCGAGCAGATCATGACGGTCGCCCGCGCACTCGGCCTGGATCGCCCGGTGGTGATGGGCTGTTCGATCGGCGGGCGTATCGTGCTCGACCTCGCACTCAAGCACCCCACAATGCTGCGCGCACTGATCGGCCTGCAATCAGCGGCCTACGTGGAGCGCTATTACGAATCGGCCTGGCTCAACCATGCCGAGGTGCACGGCGGCCAGGCCTGCGGCGCCATCGCCTACGGACTGATGTCACCCCTGAGCCCGGATTCGCATCGCTGGGAAACCGTGTGGCACTACATGCAGGGCGGCCCGGGTGTATTCACCGGCGACCTGTTTTTCTACCAGGTCGAAGGCGACATTCGCGCGCGCATCGGCGCCATTGACACCGCCGTGTGCCCGCTCTACATGCTCACCGGCGAATACGATTATTCCGCCGCGCCCAAGGACACCGAAGCCGCGGCGGCGCGCATCAAGGGCGCCAAGGTCACCATCATGAAAGGCCTGGGCCACTTTCCGATGAGCGAAAACCCGCAGGCGTTTCTCGACTACCTGCGGCCGGTGCTGGAAGAGATCCGGACGACCACGAAGTAGGCGGCGCCAAGCCGCGCCCTAACCTGGCGCCGTGCCGGCGGCGCCACAACATGCCCGCGCCGGCATCAGCGGGTCAGATCGGCTCCCAGGTGTAGATGTCGCCTGACTGCTGCACCGGCGTGAACGAGGCCTTGAGCGCGGGAATGCCGTGCTCGGCCAGCGACTGCGGCGTCCAGCCCTCGCCGCGATGCACCGAACGCAGCGGCCGCATGTGGCTGTAGAGCAGCACTTCGTTGGCGCGCACATGAAACACCTGGCCATTGACTTCGCGCCCGCTGTCGCTGCACAGGTAGACCGCCAGCGGCGCGATGGTCGAGGCTGCCATCCTGGACTTCATGCGCTCGACCCGCGCCAGCTTGGCCGGTGTGTCGGTCGGGATCGAGCCGATCATGCGACTCCAGGCCGAAGGCGAGATACAGTTCGAACGCACGCCCAGCGGCCCCATTTCGATCGCGATGTTCTTCATCAAGCCCACCATGCCGAGTTTCGCGGCGGCGTAGTTGGCCTGGCCGAGATTGCCGATCAGCCCCGAGGTCGAGGTCATGAAAATGTAGGCGCCGGATTCCTGGGTGCGGAAGTGCGGCGCCGCCGCGCGTGAGACGAAGAACGAGCCCGACAGGTGCACGTTGATTACCGAGGACCATTCCTCCTCGTTCATCTTGTGGAACATGCGGTCGCGCAGGATGCCGGCGTTGTTGACCACCGCGTCGATGCGCCCGAAATGGTCGAGCGCGGCATCGATGATGCGGTGCGCGGACGCCCAGGTGGCGACGCTGTCGGTCGAGGCCGCCGCGCGGCCGCCAGCCGCTTTGATCTCGTCCACCACCCGCTGCGCCGGGCCGGCATCCGCGCCCACCCCGGCCACCGACGAGCCCAGATCGTTGACCACCACGCTGGCACCTTCTTTCGCCATCAACAGCGCGAACTCGCGGCCAATGCCGCCGCCGGCGCCGGTGACCACCGCGACCTTGCCTTCCATCATTCCACTCATGTGTC
>JAYTDE010000487.1:0-1645 GCA_043736195.1 Burkholderiales bacterium
AACAGGGGCGGCTACGCTTTTCACAAACTCGCGATTCCAGATGGACTCGGTGATCTTGTCCGAAAAGGATTGAATCATTCGAAAATACTATCGAAAAACGATAGTAATGTCAAGCCTGACGACAGGACTCGAGCCAGAGTGCGCCAGGCCCTCAAACTCCGCCCGGTCCGGCGGTTCAGGCTTTAGCTGCTTTGCCTTGACGAGATTGTCGAGGTTTGGGGAGGTCATCGTTGCTGCCGATGAGGAACAACTTGGGCTGGTTGAGCACGCAGGTGGTAAAGGCGTTGCCGTCGGCAAATTTCTTTTGCAGTTCCTGCGCGGTGAGGATGGTGGGGTTCACTTTGCGGCCAAGCTGTTGCTCGGCTTTGCTTGTCACGGGCGTATAGGAAATTCAAACCCTCAATTTCTCCCTGCGCGACTGTATCGCCGGACCGAGACGTGCGGCGCGCGAACTCGGCATGAGCCAGCCTGCGACCAGCTACGCGCTCAAGCGCCTGCGCGTCCGGTTGGGCGATCCGCTGTTTGTGCGTGCCGGCCGCGGTGTGGCGCCGACGGCGCGCGCGCAGGGCCTGGCGCTGCCGCTGTGCGAGATACTGGCCCGCGTGCGCGACGAGGTGCTGGCGGGCGGCGGCTTCAGCGCGCGCAGCGCTGAGCTCAGCTTCACACTGTGCCTGTCGGACGTCGGAAGTTTCGTCCTGTGGCGCGAGCGCCGCGCCTGATGCGTTTCGAGGCGATCGCGGATAAAGTGCCGACGCGGTCAAGTACGGGGCGCGTTGCCGCGCCGCTGCTTCCACGATTGCCGCATTTGCATTTCTAATAACTCAAAGGAATCTGTCATGCGCATTTGTCGTTTCAATTCCAGCCGGCTGGGCATCGTCGAAGGCGACCAAGTACTCGATGTCAGCGCCGCACTCGAGGTGATCCCGGCACAGCGCTATCCACTACCCACGCATGACCTGATGATCGCGCATTTCGATGCCGTGCTGGCACGTGCGAAGGCCCTTGCCGGCAGCGCCCAGCGACTCAAGCTGGCAGCGGTGAAACTGGAGTCGCCGGTGGCCAATCCGGGCAAGATCATCAATGCACCGGTCAATTACCAGGCGCACATCGAGGAAGCCAAGGTTGACCGTGTGCTGGCGCAGGGTACGGCGGGACGCAAGACCACCTTCATCGGCGACTGGGGGCTGTTTCTCAAGGCCAACAGCGCTTTGGTCGGCTGCGGCAGCGAAATGCAGTTGCGCATGGCGGATCGACGCAGCGATCACGAGGTCGAGCTGGCCTTGATCATCGGCAAGACCGCCAGTTTCGTGCGCCGTGAAGACGCACTTGGCTGCATCGCCGGCTATGCGATCGGCCTTGACATGAGCGTGCGTGGCCCCGAGGATCGCAGTTTCCGCAAGTCGCTGGACACCTACGCGGTGCTCGGGCCCTGGCTTGTTACGCCCGACGAGATCGCCGACCCCAACAATCTCGAGCTCTCGATCACCGTCAACGGCGAACCCAGGCAGCGTTCGAACACCAGCCGCATGGTGTTCGATGTGCAGAAGCTGATCGTCTACGCCTCGGCCTGGTACACCCTGCATCCGGGCGACATCATCCTGACCGGCACGCCCGAAGGGGTCGGCCCGGTTGTGCCGGGTGACCT
>JAYTDE010000488.1:0-1635 GCA_043736195.1 Burkholderiales bacterium
CGGGCACGCAGCGCGGAATTGCGCGCTTTGCGAATTGCGTCCGGCGCCGGCGAAGAGCGCCTGCTGGTGTGGCATTGGTACTGGATCAACGGCCGGCTCACCAGCAGCGATCGCCAGGCCAAGCTCATGACCGCATGGTCGCGCCTGACCGGGGCCGGCGACGATTCGGCTGTGGTCATGCTCTACACGGTCAAGGGTGCGGCGGATGGCGGCGAGCCGGCGCTGGCCGCCTTCGCGGCCGAAGCGGGCGGCGCGATCGATGCGGCCTTGCGGCAGGCGAAAGAGGCGCGGTGATCCGGGCCGGCGTGAGCGCAGTGTTTTTCACCGCCGCACCCAACCATGCGACGAGCGTGCGCCCATGTGCGGCATAGCCGGCCTCTTTGACCTGCGCGGCCGGCGTGAATTCGCACGCGACCTGGCGGTGCGTATCAACGACATCCAGTTCCACCGCGGGCCGGACGAGGGCGCGGTGCATCTTGAGCCCGGCGTGGCGCTGTGCCATCGACGCCTTTCGATCATCGATATCGCCACCGGCCAGCAACCCCTATTCAACGAAGACGGCTCGGTGTCGGTGGTCTTCAACGGCGAGATCTACAACTACTTGGACCTGGTGCCCGAACTGCAGGCGCTCGGCCACGTTTTTCGCACGCGCAGCGACACCGAAGTGATCGTGCACGCCTGGGAGGCCTGGGGCGAGGCCTGCGTCACGCGTTTTCGCGGCATGTTCGCCTTCGCGATCTACGACCGCAACCGCCAGACCCTGTTTCTGGCGCGCGACCGCATGGGCGTGAAACCGCTGTTCTATGCCGAGCTTGCCGACGGCAGCCTGGTGTTCGGTTCGGAGCTCAAGGCGCTGACCGCCCACCCGGCCTTCCGGCGCGACATCGATCCGCTGGCCATCGAGGAGTATTTCGCGCTAGGTTATGTGGCCGAGCCACGCTCGATTTATCGCGGCGCAAGCAAACTGCTGCCGGGCCATACCCTCACATTGCGCCGCGGCGCGGTCATGCCACCGCAGCGTCGCTACTGGGACGTTCGCTTCACACTGAATAGTTCGATCAATGTGGACGAGGCCGTGGCCGAGCTGCGCCACCGGCTGCAGGAATCGGTGCGCCTGCGCCTGATGTCGGAAGTACCGCTGGGTGCCTTTCTTTCGGGCGGGGTCGATTCCAGTGCGGTGGTGGCCGTGATGGCGGGCCTGTCGAAGCAGCCGGTGCGCACCTGTGCGATCGGCTTTGCGGATCCGGCGTTCAACGAATCGCAATTCGCGCAGGCGGTGGCTACCCGCTATGGAACCGATCATCATCTCGAAGTCATCAGCGGGGAAGACTACGGTCTGATCGATCGTCTTGCCTGGTTGTATGACGAGCCGTTTGCCGACAGCTCGGCGATTCCCACTTACCGGGTGTGCGAGCTGGCGCGCAGGCACGTCACGGTGGCCCTGTCAGGCGACGGTGGCGACGAGTCGTTTGGCGGCTATCGTCGTTATCGCCTGCACCGCAGGGAGCAGGAGTTGCGCGATGTCGTGCCTGCGGGCTTGCGGCGGCCCTTGTTCGGGGCGCTGGGCGCGCTCTATCCCAAGCTTGACTGGATGCCGCAGGTATTCCGTGCCAAGACCACCCTGCAGGCGCTCGG
>JAYTDE010000489.1:0-9844 GCA_043736195.1 Burkholderiales bacterium
CCGCAAGCCTGGATCGCCTTTGCCACCCTGACCGCGCTCGAACTGGTGCTGGGGATCGACAACATCATTTTCATCTCGATCCTGGTCGACAAGCTGCCCAGGGAAAAGCGTGAATTCGCGCGGCGCATCGGGCTTTTCATGGCGATGTTCATGCGTATCGGCCTGTTGCTGGTGCTGGCCTGGATTGTCGGCCTGGTGACACCGCTGTTCACCATTGTCGGCCAGGCGATCTCGGGGCGCGACTTGATCCTGATTCTGGGCGGCCTGTTCCTGATCTGGAAGAGCACGATGGAGATCCATCAATCGCTCGAAGGCGAGGAAACGCACGCCTCAAGCGCGGTCAAGGCCACTTTCGCGGCGGTGATCCTGCAGATCATGATCATCGACCTGGTGTTCTCGCTCGATTCGATCATCACCGCGGTGGGCATGGTCGATGATGTGCGCGTGATGATCGCCGCTGTCATCGTCTCGGTGGCGCTGATGATGCTGTTCGCCGGGCCGATCGGTCGCTTTGTTTCGGACCATCCGACCATCAAGATGCTGGCCTTGTCGTTCCTGGTGATCGTCGGTACCGTGCTGGTGGCCGAGGGCTTCGGACATCATGTGCCCAAGGGCTATGTGTACTTCGCGATGGCCTTCTCGCTGGGGGTTGAAATGCTCAATATCCGCATGCGCAAGCGCTCCGTCAAGCCGGTGCAATTGCACGCGCCGCGGATACCGGGGGACTAAGGCGGCGCTGCGGCGCCGACTGGGCGGGGCCAGGGCGGCGGCGCGGGCAAGCCCGGTGTGTGACCACTGGCGGCGGCATGTCCGATGCGCTGTGCGAGCTTGCGCCACGTAAACAGCCCGCGGGCGCGCGTGGTCAAGCGAATTGTGACGCGAGCAGGCGCCTATTCCGCCGTTTCGATCGACACCAACGCCAATAAGATCGTGGTTGTGTGAGTGCCGTGCGCGATTGCGAAGTGCGCAGGCATTCGAATGGTCGACCCGGCATGGTGGAGCGAGGCGCCGCGCGAACGTGCGATTGATCGCTGGTGCCCAACCAGCGCATGGCGCCCGGTGTTCGGGGTTGTGGTTGGAACTTCCCCACCAAGGAGAAACGGCATGAACGGCATCAATACCAATCTCGCGGCGCTCAACAGTCAGCGCAGCCTTTCCAGCTCCCAGGCTTCGCTCGGGCAGTCGGTACAACGGCTTTCCTCCGGCCTGCGGGTCAATGGTGCCAAGGACGATGCCGCCGGTCTGGCGATCGCCGAACGCTTCAATTCACAGGTCAAGGGCATGAACGCCGGCGTGCGCAATGCCAATGACGCGGTATCACTGGCGCAAACCGCCGAAGGCGCGCTGGCCAAGGTGTCCGACATGCTGCAGCGCATGCGTGAGCTGGCGGTGCAGTCGGCCAACGGTTCGAACAGCGCCTCCGATCGCGTCAACCTGGATGCCGAGTTTCAACAACTCGGGCAGGAGATCACGCGCAGCCTGGCCGGAACCCAGTTCAACGGCTCGACCATTCTTGGCGCCAATGCCGGCTCCCTGACTTTTCAGGTCGGCGCCGGCGCCAGTGCGAACGACGTCATCACCATCACCAGCACGCGCCTGGACAACCATGCCAGCATGACCGCGGTGACCGGCGGCAGCATTGCCAACGCCGGCGTGGCGACGGCCGCGATTACCAGCATCGATGCGGCGATTGATCAGGTCACCACCGAGCGCGCCAATTTCGGCGCGGCGCAGAATCGTTTCGAGTCGGCCATCAGCGTGCTGCAGGTGGCCGTGGAGAACAACGCCGCCTCCCGCAGCCGCATCATGGATGCCGACTACGCCACCGAAACTGCCGCGCTCTCGCGCGCGCAGGTGCTGCAGCAGGCCGGCACGGCGATGCTGGCCCAGGCCAACCAGGTGCCCAACCAGATGCTTAGCCTGCTGCGCTGATCGCGCAGGTGTTGCCGTGCGCGACGCTTTCTAGAAACGCAAGTCGATCGACAAGCGGGTCTGATCGGCGTCGGTAAAGTTGACTCGGCGGTCACGCGCCAGCCGCACAAATACATTCCGATAGTCGTAGGTGAGCGAAAGGGCATGGCCTGACACCGCTTCCGCATCCGCGCTCGGGCGCCCATGCCTGGCCGAAAGATCGACCGTCCAGCGCTGCTGGTCGTCGGGTGTGTAGCGCCAGACCAGGTGAATCACCTTCTGACCGGTCGCCAGCCGGTTGTCCCGCACGGTGTATAGCGAAACATTGGATTTGGGCAACAGGCGCGTCCCGAGACCTACGACCAGCGAATCGTTGGGGTCGAAATTCAAGTTGTAGTAGTCGCGCAGATTGGTGCGCCCGAGTCCGAGCAGGGCGTAGACCGAATCGCCGATCTGGGCGTTGAGCGAGCCGCCGGCAAAGCCGTGCGACGCCAGTTGCAATGAGGGAATTAGCTGGCCGATGGGCAGACGCGCGGTGTATTCATAGCCGATGCGCGTCTGCTCGAACTCGGTTGCGCGCCGGTAATGGGCCAGCCAGGCGGTGTGCGCGCCGAGGCTGCCGCGCAGATTCAGATCGGTCGCGTCCGCGAGACCGCTGGTGACATAGTAGGAAGGGGTGAGCTAGAAAGCCCAGGTGTCGTGCGCTGCGACCGCGGGCTCGCCGCGCGGCGCGGGGTCGGCATGCACGCCGCTTATGCACAGCAGCCACCCCGCGAGGGCGGTGAAGAGGTTTGCCGAACGACTGTTCCGCATGACTTGCCCCGCTTGCGCATCCGTGAATGACGGCACGTCGTCTGGCGGGAAACGTGCCAGGCAACGAATCGTCAGCGTCACGGTAGCACGCAAGTCGATTCTCCGGCGCCCGCCCAATCCGCGCCTGGTGGATAATTCAGGCCGCGTATTCAAGCGAAGGCGAAACAACCCGATGAGCAACCCGACCGGCGGCGATTCGACCGACACCCTGACGCCGATGGCGGAAAAGCGGCAGGCACTGCGCGCGAGCATCGAGCGCGCGAAAGTCCGATTGGACAGGTTGCCGGCGGAAGAGCAAAAGCGTTTGTACGAGACGTCGCGGGCCCAAAGCCTGACCCTGTTCGCCTTGCTGCACCGCTTGCGGGAAGATCCGATCACCGACCAACTGGTGCGTGCCGCGGTTGAGCGCACCCGGCGCGCGCCGACAATGGCGGAACTCACGCGCGCGACGGCGCGTACCTTCACCAGTGCGTTTCGTGCCGGCCGCCTGGCGTTCCGGCCGGCCGCGCATTGCGTGCTGCGCCGGCTGTGCGAGGAGTTCGGTGACGACAATGCCAGGCGCATCACGCTTAGCGATCTGCAACGCGCCTACTTCGCGGGCGCCGCACGCTCGCGCTTGACCGGATTCGATGCCGCCGCCGCGGTGATGTCGGTGGCCACGCTGGGTGAGGTGCGGGATTTTCCGCTGCCCGGTGCAGACGATGAAATTACGGACACAAGCATGAACGTCGCCGGGCCGGAGGTAGTCAAGGCGCACGCTGATGTTGCAGTCGCTACAGCATTGCCCGGGGCAGACCAATTGCTCACAACAGGTCTGGTGGCCGCCTGCCTGCATATCGAGGCCGGCGTGCGCAGCTTCGCGGAGTTCACCGAGGCCATGGCGGCCGATCTGGGTGATGCGGTGCGCCCCTACCTGCGGGTGTTCTACGAGGCGATCCGCCATTACCCCGGGATCGACTTGAGCGCCATGAAGCCGGCGGCGGAGATCGAGGGCGGGTTGATGTTCGCGGCTTAGTTTCCAGGATTGGCGGCTGGCACGAAAAGGCGATCCATGCGCGGTTCAAATCAATCTGCGTCGCCGTTTGAAAAGGCCCAACCGAAGTTGAGCCTTTGAATTTCCGGTGTCCGGGGCGCTATCGAATAATGCCGGGAAATCATCGTGGCACAACAAAATCCGGGAAACGAGAATTCACGTTACCCCCGATGTCATCCCCATTGCAAATTGGACAGGGTAGGGCAACACTGTCACGAGCGGCATCGAAAAACCTGAACGCGCTACGCAGAATCGGATAGCCGGACCAGAAAACGCGCTCGACGGGCATGCCCGCCTGTAAGTGCGCGAGACTGTAACCGGTGCAGCGGACCTGACGAAACAGGGGGGCGCCGGCAGACCGCTACTTTTGTTTCAGCGCGCGCAACTTGGCGTACTTCATCATGCTGTTGAAGCAGCCGATGGCGATATGCACCAGCCCCGGCACGCCGTCCAGAAAGCCGCGCCGAAGCACGTAGAACTTGACGAAGCGCGTCAGCGGGCTCAAGGCGATGTGCGTCCAGCTCGCGCTACGGCCGGCGGCTGCCAATTGCAGAGCCTGCAGTGTGGTGTAGCGGTTTTGCTTGGACAGGTAGCTGTCGAGGCTTTCGGCCGACTCGTGCAGCAGGTCACCCGAAAGCGTGCCCAGCGGCATGTCGGTCAGCACTTTTTCATGCACCGGGTCGTCGCTCCAGCGCGCGTGGGCACGGTGGAACAGGCGCAGCGACCAGTCGGGATAGCCTTCGCCATGGCGCAGGAAGCGCCCCATGAAGCGGTTGGCGCGCGCCATCCGCCATGCCATGTGGGTTGGCGTCGCGCCGGCCAGGGTGGCTTCGATCGAACGTCGCAAAGGCTCGCTCACCCGTTCGTCGGCGTCCAGGCAGAGTACCCAGTCATGCCGGACCAGGCCAACCGCCTTGTGCTTTTGGGCGCCGTACCCCAGCCAGTCGCCTTCGATCACGCGCGCGCCCAGCGCGGTCGCCAGGCTCCGGGTGCCGTCGCTGCTGCCGCAGTCGAGCACGACGATATCGTCGGCGAAGGCGACGCTTGCCAGGCACTCGGCCAATGGCTTGGCCGCGTTCAGGGTGATGATCGCGACCGCTAGCGGAATGCGGGCGGGGGCAGGAGAGAGGGGAGCCATGCGGCGGATATAATGGGTGCTCCCGATCAGACTCAAACACGTAGCGGAGCGGCGCGGGCTAGCGCGGCGGATTGTAAGCGATGCCCTGATCCGCCTTGGGGTCCAAACACCTGGGCTTCAGCGTGGCCAGGCAGGCGCGCGCAGCCGGGCGCCGGTTTTTCATGCCGGAACTTGAGCGCAGCGGCGGCCGCAGGAGTTTGCGGCCGCACCCACCCTACGATCCAACCAGGAACTGCATGCAGCGCATCCTGCTGGTCAAGACGACCTCGCTTGGCGACGTGATTCACTGCCTGCCGGCGGCGTCGGATATCGCCGCGCTCTACCCGCAGGCGTCAATCGAGTGGGTGGTCGAAGAGACCTACGTGGATATCGTGCGCCTGCATGCAGCGGTCAAGCGGGTGTTGCCGGTGGCGGTGCGGCGCTGGCGCAAGAGCCTGTTTTCGCGCCAGACGCGCGCAGAAATAAGCGCCTTCCGCCGCTCGTTGGCGTCTGAAGGGTATGACCGCGTGATCGATGTACAGGGCCTGGCCAAGAGCGCCCTGATCGCCCGCATGGCTCTAGGCGAGTGCCATGGACTGGATCGCGCCAGCGCGCGCGAATGGATCGCCGCGCTCATGTACCACAAGCGCCATGCGGTTTCCTGGGAACTGGACGCGGTGGCGCGCAATCGCACCCTGGTGGGCGACGCGCTGGGCTATACGCTGCGTGGCGCGCCGGACTACGGCATTGCCGCTGCGCCGGCCAATTTTGATTGGCTTCCCGCCGCACCGTATTGCGTGTGCCTGAGCGGCACCACCGACGCGGCGAAATTGTGGCCGGAAGACCGTTGGGGCGAACTGGGACAGCATGTCCGCGCCGCCGGCATGGCCTGCGTGCTGCCGGCCGGTACCGCTGCGGAGCAGAAGCGAGCCGAACGTATCGCGCAAGCGATCGGCAGCGGTGCCGTGGCGGCGCCCGACCTGGACCTGGGTCAGTTGGCTGGCGTGCTGTCTGGCGCTGCGCTGGCCATCGGCGTCGATACCGGCTTGACGCATCTTGCCGCCGCGCTCGGCCGCCCGACCGTGGGTATTTTCTGCGGCACCAGTCCGGCGGCCACCGGTGTGATTGCCAGCCGCGCCTGCAACGTGGGCGATGTGGCCAGGACGCCGACGTCGCGGGCGGTATGGGACGCGGCAGTGGCGCTGATTGGCGCCGGGGTGGCAGTTTCAAACGCGCTCGCGCTCTGACTTTGCCTGCCTGATGGCGCGCCTGGTTTACACATTCACGCTTTGGCTGGCGCTACCGCTGGTGCTGGCCAGGCTATGGTGGCGCGCACGTGGCCAGCCCGGATATTTGCAACACCGGGGTGAGCGATTCGGGCGCTATGCGACGCCGCCGACGCGGCCGGTGATCTGGCTGCACGCGGTTTCGGTCGGCGAAACGCGCGCGGCGCAGCCACTGCTCGCAGCCGTGGCGGCTCGTTACCCGGGGCATGAACTGCTGCTCACCTGCATGACGCCCACCGGGCGCGCCAGCGCGCTGGCCCTGCGGCAGGCCGGTATGCGGGTGGTCTACCTGCCGTACGATTATCCGTTCGCCGTCCGGCGTTTCCTCGCGCATTTCCGGCCGCGCATCGGCCTGTTGCTGGAAACCGAGGTGTGGCCCAATCTGCTGGCGCTGTGTGCGGAAGGGGGCGTGCCGATGGCGCTTGTCAACGCGCGTCTTTCTGAACGCTCATATCGCCGCTACCTGCGCTTCGCAAGCCTGGCACGCCCCGCCTTTGGCACATTTACCCAGGTCGGGGCGCAATCCACCAGCGACTGCGAGCGCATCCAGACGCTGGGGGCGGTGGCGGTCAGCGTGACCGGCAACCTGAAATTCGATGTCACGCCCGACTCACGTTTGCTGGCCCAGGGCGCCGCCTGGCGTAGCGCCCTGGGCGCCAGGAAGGTGGTGTTGGCCGCCAGCACACGTGAGGGCGAAGAAGCGCTGCTCATGCCGCTCCTCAAGCAACTGGCCGCACTTGGGTATTTTGTGGTGGTGGTGCCGCGCCACCCGCAGCGTTTCGACCAGGTCACGCAACTGGCTGCCGCGGCCGGTTTGATGTTGGCGCGACGCAGCGCTGGCGCGCTGCCGGCGCCCGCGCTTGCCGGCTGGCTGGGCGACAGCATGGGCGAGATGCCGGCCTACTACGCGCTGGCCGATTGCGCCTATATCGGCGGCAGCCTGCTTCCCCTTGGCGGGCAAAACCTGATCGAGGCCGCCGCCTGCGGCTGTCCTGCCGTGATCGGCCCCCATACCTGGAATTTCAGTGAGGCTGCAGATGCGGCGGTGGCTGCCGGCGCTGCCTTGCGGGTCGCGGATGTCGCCGGTCTCGCCCAAGCCCTGGCGTCAATCCTGACCGATGATGCCCTGCGTACACGCATGATCGGTGCCGCTGGCGATTTCGCCGCGGCGCATCGTGGCGCGAGCGCACGCACCATGGCGTTGATCGAACCCTTGCTTGAGCGGTCGCAAGGCCGGAATGCAGCGTAGAGCGCGCGTAAATCCCTGCCGGGTTTTGCGGTTTGCGCGCTTTGCCAGGATGGGCCTTTGCCGCGCGGCGCCAGCCAAATCACGCCGTGTGCTCCAGGCGTAACGTGGTGCCCGGCCGAGGCCGCGCACCTGCCTGGCGAATCAGCGCGCGAGCAGCGCGTTTATCGCGGCAATGTCCGCTTCCTGCAGCCCGCCGGTGGCGGCCTTGAGGCGCAAGCCGTTGACGATGGTGTCGTAGCGCGCCTTCGACAGGTCGCGCTGCGTGGTGAAGAGTTGTTGCTGGGCGTTGAGCACGTCGATGTTGATGCGTACGCCTACCTCGTACCCCAGTTTGTTCGAATCCAGCGAGGTTTTCGAGGAGGTCAGCGCCGCTTCGAAGGCGCGCACCTGCGCCAGACCATTGGTCACGCTCAGGAAGAACTGGCGCGCATTCTGCGCCGCCAGCCGCTTTTGTGCTTCCAGGTCGTTTCTCGCCTTGCCCTGGTTGGCGATCGCCTGCCGTACGCGCGAGTCGACGGCGCCGCCGGCGTAGATCGGGATCGCAAGCTGCAAGCCGATCGCAGTCGAGTTGGAGTCGCTGCCGATATTGTTGGTGGTGTTGCCCGACGAACTGTTGCGGCTTGCGGAGGCGTTGAGGTCGAGCGTCGGATAATGCCCGCCACGCTGGATTTCGATTGCCCGTTTGGCTACCTCGGCGGCCGCTTCCTGGGCCTTGACCGCATAGTTGCCGGTTTCAGCGGCGTCGACCCACTTGTCGATCTGTGCCGGTTGGGGCGGCGGAATCGCCACATCGGTGCGCAGCGCCGCCAGCACCCCCGCCGGCTTGCCGATGATCAAAAGCAGGGCGGTGCGCTTGACTTCGAGGTCGTTCTGGGCGGCCAGTTCCTCGGCGATCACCAGGTCAAAACGCGACTGCGCCTCGTTGGTGTCGACAATGGTCGAGGTGCCGACCTCGAAGTTGCGTTTGGCCTGGGCCAATTGCTCCGAGATGGCGACTTTTTTCGCCTGCGCCACCATCAGGTTGTCCTGCGCGTTGAGGATATCGAAGTAGGCCTGCGCGACGCGCACCGCGAGATCCTGGCCGGCCTGCGCAAACTGGGCTTCGGACTGCATCACGGCAAGCTTGGATTGCTCGTAGGTCTGCCAGTTGGTCCAGCGGAACAGCGGTTGGGCCAGCGTGATCGAATAGCCGTTGGTGTTGAAGACGCGGGTGCCGGCCGGAAATGCGGTAGCCGACCGGAACGTCACGTTGGCTTCGTTGCGTGTCGTGTTTAGCGTGGCCCCGACGGTCGGCAAGAGGCCCGCCAGCCCCTGCGGCAACGCCTCACGGCCGGCCTCGAGGGTCGATCTGGCACTGGCATAGGTGGCGTCATTGGCGAAGGCGTCCTTGAAGATCGCCAACAGGTCGGCACTCCATGCCGAGGGACTGAAGGCAGCAATGGCAGCCAATGCCAAAGTCATTTTCGTAGCGCTCAGGCGTTTCATAAAAATTCAACCTTTCAAATACTTACACCATGTTTCTAAGAAGATTCTTACATAAAATCGAAGGCAATCCAAGAGGTTTTAGCCAAGTTCCGCCAACCCTTGGGGGCGCTCAATAGCGCGGGACGCTGGCATCGACTTCGCGCGACCATGCATCGATACCACCTGCCAGGTTGTGTACCTTGAGCCCCTGGCGCTCAAGGAACAACGCGACCTGCATGCTGCGTGCGCCATGATGGCAGATGGCGACGATTTCGCGCTCGCCATCAAGTTCGGCCACGCGTGCGGGAATCTGTTGCATCGGAATGTGGGTCACGGCCGGCAGGCTGGCGGTCTGGATCTCCCAGGGTTCGCGCACGTCGAGCAACAGCGGCTGTGGCCGTTCGGGCTCTGCCAGCCATTGCGCCAGGTTCTTGACAGCAAGTTGGTTCATCTGAGGTGAGTATTTGCTTCAAACGGGTGTTGCAAACACGCAACAATCGGGCGTCCGGCCTTGTCTCAGAGGCTGTGAAAAAATTGATCGAGGAACAATTGAGACATTGTCGAGGGTGCTTCAACAAACAAATCGATCCTGGGCCATTCTGAGAGGTCGAAAATTCGAGTTCGTCTGCGATCACGGCCTGTTTGGTGAAAAAGCCGAATTTCTGACTTTTTCACAAACTCTCAGAACTTGAAGCGCTGCGGTTGCGACGCGTTCGCAAGCGGCGTGAGATTGGTTTCGAATAGCGTCACGGCGGCGAGTGTGCCATCGGCGGCTTTGGTGATGAGGCGCGCTGCCATCACCGGCGCATCGCCAAGCACGGCAAACATGCGTCCGCCGGGCTTCAATTGCTGCGCCAGTGCCGGTGGCAGTACCGGTGTGGAGCCGCCCAGAACGATGATGTCGTACATATCGCGCCCGAAACCTCGCGCACCATCGCCTTCGACCACCCGTGCGTTGGCGACGCCGGCCG
>JAYTDE010000490.1:0-2517 GCA_043736195.1 Burkholderiales bacterium
GCAATACCCAAAACCAGGACAGTCGCGCCGGAAACCCGATCGCCCAAGGCGATAGCAGCCATAACCGTGCCGCCACAAGGCCCGCCGGGCGTAGCGCCGGCGATCGGCGCCAAGCTCGCCAAGCTCGGTTTGCGCACCCGCTTCGACCTGATTCTGCATTTACCCTTGCGCTACGAGGATGAGACGCGCATCACGCCGATTGCCGATCTGGTCGACGGGGCGTTTGCACAGGTTGAAGGCGTGATAGAGAGCGCGCAGATTGCCTATCGGCCACGCCGCACTTTGCTGGTACGGGTGCGCGACGCAAGCGCGGTGATTCACCTGCGCTTCCTCAATTTCTACGGTAGCCAGGTCAAAGCTCTGGCGGAGGGCAAGCGTCTGCGTGCCGCGGGCGAGGCGCGCAGCGGTTTTTTCGGCGCCGAGATGATTCATCCGCGCTACCGCGAGGTGGTCGAGGGCGCGCCGCTGCCGACGGCGCTGACCCCGGTATACCCGGCCACCGCCGGTGTCGGTCAGGGCACGCTCAGGCGCGTGATTACCGGTGCGATCGAGGCGGCGCGCAGCGAGCGCGCCCTGGGCGATACCGCGCCAGCGGTGAGTGAGTTCGATTTGCTGTCTTTCGCCGCGGCCATCGATGCCTTGCACTTTCCGGCGCCGGGTGCGTTGCAAGGGCGCGACCCGCGCGCTTGGCAGCGCGTCAAATTCGACGAGTTGTTGGCGCAACAGTTATCGCTCAAGCGCGCCTACCGGGCACGCCGGCGCGAACAGGCGCCGGTGATGGACGCAGGCTCCGTGGCGTCAACTGCGTCGCTCGAGGCGCGCTTGCGCGCGGCCCTGCCATTCCTGCTGACCGCGGCGCAGCAGCGGGTGACAAACGAGATCACCGCAGACCTGACGCGCGCGCACCCGATGCGCCGCCTGCTGCAAGGCGATGTCGGCAGCGGCAAGACCATCGACGCCGCGCTGGCCGCCTGCCGCGCCATCGATTCCGGCTTTCAGGCCGCTTTCATGGCGCCCACCGAGATACTGGCCGAACAGCATTTCCGCAAGCTCGATTTCTGGTTGAGACCGTTGGGCGTGAATATCGCCTGGCTGTCCGGTGGCCTTGCGAAAAAGCGCAAGGATGCGGGCCTGGCCGCGGCGGCCGACGGCAGCGCGGCGCTCGTAGTCGGCACCCACGCGCTGTTCCAGGACAAGGTGATTTTCCAGCGCCTCGGGTTGGCGATCGTCGACGAGCAGCACCGCTTTGGCGTGGAGCAGCGCCTATCACTGGCGAGCAAGGGTGCGCGGGGCGCTGGCGGCGCCATGCAGCCGCACCAGCTGATGATGAGCGCCACGCCGATCCCGCGCACCCTGGCCATGACCTTCTATGCGGATCTCGACGTATCGGTGATCGACGAGCTGCCTCCGGGCCGCACGCCGGTTGCCACCCGGCTGGTAGCGGAGGCTCGGCGCGCCGAAGTCGTGAAACGGATTCGCATCGCCTGCGAAGCCGGGCGCCAGGTTTACTGGGTGTGTCCGCTGATCGAGGAATCCGAGACCCTGGAACTGAAGACCGCGGTCGAGACCCACGAGCGCCTGACCGCGATGTTGGCCGGACTCAATGTCGGCCTGGTACACGGGCGCTTGAAGCCCGACGAGAAAGCGGCGGCGATGGCGGCTTTTGTCAGTGGCGAAATACAGGTACTGGTGGCCACCACCGTGATCGAGGTCGGGGTTGACGTGGCGAACGCATCGCTGATGGTGATCGAACATGCGGAACGTTTCGGTCTTTCGCAACTGCACCAGTTGCGCGGCCGCGTAGGGCGCGGCGCGCACGAGAGCGTGTGCATCCTGCTGTACCAGAACCCCTTGTCGCAGAAGGCGCGTGAGCGGCTCAAGGTGATGTTCGAAACCAGCGATGGCTTTGAGATCGCGCGCCATGATCTGCGTTTGCGTGGCCCGGGTGAGTTTCTTGGACGCCAGCAAAGCGGCGTGCCGCTGTTGCGTTTCGCCGATCTGGAAACAGATACCGATCTGATCGAGGCGGCGCGCGATTGCGCGCAGCGGATGCTGGATACCGGTGACGCGCGGGTGGAAGCGCATCTGGAGCGCTGGCTTGGCCGCCGCGAGGCCTATCTCGGAGTTTGAGTCAATGGCAATCGCGGCCATTGACACAATCAACTGGACGGGGCTCGGGAAAACTGAATATCCTGAGGACCGTCGAGGAAATCCATCTTCAACCTGAATAGTGGAGAGCGCAATGAGCAAGAAGAGCAAAGCCGGCAAACCGGTGGCCTACGTGCCGGATCTCGGGATTCCGGCGGATGGGCGCAAGAAAATCGTCGCAGGCCTGTCGCGTCTGCTTGCCGACACCTACACCCTCTACCTCACGACCCACAATTTTCACTGGAACGTCACCGGGCCGATGTTCAACACACTGCACCTGATGTTCATGACCCAGTACACCGAGGCCTGGAACGCGGTCGACCTGATTGCGGAGCGGATTCGTTCCCTGGGTCATCCGGCGCCCGGCAC
>JAYTDE010000491.1:0-5213 GCA_043736195.1 Burkholderiales bacterium
GCGTTGACGAAGGCGCCGACGATCGCGTAGTCGCCACTGCGGCGTGTCAGTTCGCCGAAGGCCGCACGCCGATTCGCGCCGGGCAGCGGCACATGAATACTCTTGAGCACTTCGCCCGGTTCGAGCGCGGTCTCATACAGTCCCTTGAAAAAACTGGTCGCGGCAAGCATGCGCTCACCCTTGCTTGATACGGCCGTTACGCGCATGTCAAACGCCAGTGCCGCTGCCGGCCATTCGGCGGCCGGGTCGGCCAAGGCGAGCGAACCACCAATGGTGCCGCGGTTGCGGATTGCCGGGTGTGCGATGTGGCGCGCCGCCTCCGCCAGGGTGGGAAACAGGCGTTGCACGTCGGCCGAGCGCTCGATGTCCGCATGCCGGGTCAAGGCGCCGATCACCATTTCCGTCGCGGTCACGCGAATGCCGCGCAGGTCGGCCAACTGCGAGATGTCGATCAGTAGTTCGGGTTGCGACAGGCGCAGCGCAAGGGATGGAATCAGGCTCTGGCCGCCGGCCAGAATGCGTGCGTTGCCGGCGTGGGCGTCGAGCATGGCACAGGCATCTGTCAGGCTGGCGGCGCGCCGGTAGGCGAAGGGTTGCGGTTTCATTGCGACTCCGTTTGGATATTTCGATTTGGCGGGTGCGATATTACCCAAGCTTTGGGCGGGCAAGGCGAAATCGGTGGCGTTGCGGGCTTTTGTCGACCGGGTCTTCGAGGAATCGGGTCGCGCGGTAGCCCGACGAACTCGCGGCAGTCGGGCAGGCGCAGGTCAAGGTGCGGTGCACTGAACCGAAATTGCCATCGTGCAAGGCGCTGGAAATGTTTCGACACCCGTGCGGCACGCGGCGACACGAAGAGTCCGCGGATTGCAAGATCAGCAACCAAGGGGGTGGATGGCGATATTCATCTGATCTTCAGCAACATCTCGGCGGTACCGCCAAGAATCGCGACCCGGTCGGCGTCCGACAAACCCGGCGTGGCCAGCACCTCGTCAACCATGGTCTTGGTCCAGGGGTACGGGTAGTCGGTGCCGACCATCAACTGGCTGGCGCCCATCTCGGCGGCCAGATGGCGGATCGCTTCGGTCGAAAACACCATGGTGTCGTAGTACATCTGCTTCAGGTAATCGGTGGGCTTCTTCTTGATGCCACCGTAAGTGCCCCCCTCGCAGGCGGCGGGCAGGGTCAGGCAGCCATGGTCGGAGCGCCCGGCGTAGGAAGGCAGAAAGCCGCCGCCGTGCGCACTGCAGATCTTGAGGTCGGGGAACCGGTCCAGCGTACCCTCGAAAATCAGATGCGACAAAGCGATCGAGGTCTCGACCGGAAAGCCGATGATGTTGGAAAGATAGCCGTTGCCTTTCAAGCGACGCGCCAGTTCGGTGGTGACGCCGGTGGCCTGCGGATGAATGAACACCAGCACGCCCAGTTCTTCCACCTTGGCCCAGAACGGATGGAGCCTGGGATCGGAGAGTTCCATGTCGTTGACGGAGGCGCCGATGGCGGCGCCGCGCAGTCCGTACTTCTTGACACCATCTTCGAGTTGCCGCGCCGCCATATCGGGGTGCTGCAGCGCCACCGAGGCAAAGGCGACAAAGCGGTCCGGGTGCGCGGCGCAGGCTTCCGCCAGCTTCTCGTTCTGGATGCGGATCACTTCTTCGGCCACCTCACGCTCGGCCAAGTACCAGAAAGGATTGATCGACAAGGCCTGCATGTCGATGGCCTGCGCGTCCATCGTGGCCAGGCGTTGGTGCACGCTGGTGCCCATGTGCAGGTCGACCTGCAAAGGCGGGCCATCCATCTTGAGTCCCGGAACGGCCATGGCTTCCGGCACCGCGCAATGCGCGTGGACGTCGACCACCCGCACCCTCTTGCCGGCGACCATGGCCGCGCGGCGCCCGGTCAGCGGGCCGGCGATGTGGTTGTCTTTAAGGTCGCAACCGACAAAGCTCACGCCAGCCGGTGTGTCCGTACTTGCGCCCCCGGTGTGATGGTGTTCCGTGCTCATTTGTGTGTCCTCTCCATGGTCTTGTTTTGGTCGATGAGCAGCCTACCACAGGCTTTTTGCGGCCGATCCGTAGCGACGCTATGGCCGCCAGGCAATCACGCGAATCGGCGTCGGGTTGTAGTCGTTCACCGGGTTGTTGATCTGCGGGCAGTTTGAAATCACCGCCAGCGCGTCGTGTTCCGCCCGCAGGTCGACATAGTCGCCGGGCTTGGAAATACTCGGGCCCATGTCCATGGCGCCATCTTCGCCTACCGGCACATACATGAAGAAATTGACGTTGGCCGCCAGATCCTTTGGGCCGAGGTTGACTCGCCCAAGTTCACGCAAAAAATTGTCGCGGCAATTGGGCTGGTAGCCCACGCCGTAGCGGAACTTGTTGAGGGCGGCGCTGCAGCAACCGCCGATGGTGTCGTGCTTGCCGCAGGTGTCGGCAACGATGGTGAAGAGGGGCGTGAGCCCGACGCTATAGAGCACCGTACCGGTTGCGAGGAAAATGCCGCCCTGGTTGATCTTCATGGTGTCGGCCGCGGCATAACGGTCGGCGTAGTCGTGGGCGTTGTAGCAAAGGAAGTCGACCGCCTGCTTGCCTTCGAGATCGACAATGCGCAACATCTCGCCTTTGGCAATGGTGCGACTCCACGACCCTCCGGCCGGAACAATGGTGTCTTCGACGAGTGTGCCTTGAATCGCTTCGTATGCTTTTGCGGTGGTCATGGACGCGTATGTTTGGTTGTAGCGGGTGCTTGAATTTGAGGTGGCTCGCATGATTCTACGTTCATCATGTGGCCAGGACCGGCGCGCACGGACCATCCCGCAATGCATTAATCCCATTTCTTCCGGACCATGCAAGCGCGGACCAACGCGGCGCTTGCAAGCGTGGCCCACTAGACGTTCGCCGCGATGGAGCCAGTAGGGGCGAGGGCCGAGGTGCGTCTGTTCGACAAATTCGCTGCCATGCGGGGTTGGGGCCGTACCGGAACGGCAGCTTTTGTCCAGCAGCAAATGAATGGTCACGGCCAGGAGCCGACATTCGAGGAGGGACGATCACTAGCGCCTTGGCTTAACGTGCTTGGTCAGCCGCGCGCGGCTTCATGCGCGTCGGCTGCACCAAGGTGTTAGATGTCTCCATGTCTTGCTAGTGCGGGACCGTGCCCCGAACAGCCAACGCCTTCGCCGTCAAGGTGAAGGCGCCGTCTTGGCGGTCACCAAGAATTCGTGAATGCAGCGCTTTCCTCAGCGCTTCCCGACGCTCCTCGGAGAGAGAAGCGACGTACGCACCCTGCGGGGCCACGCCCCGGAGGTGTGGGTCCCAGAAATCGCTGAAGGAGGTGAATGGCAGTTGCATTGTGATCGCAGTTTCATCTACATCGACGAGCCCAGCGGACTGCCACAGTGCAGTCAGTTGGCCGTCTCGATTCGAATGCTTTGGCCGCTGAGCGCGCGCTTCGGCACCGGGATCGAGTTTGCAGGCCTCGTCCCAGAAAATTGATGATAACTCCAGCTCGTCGCGATGCCAGGTGCACGCTGAGACTGTTCCACCAGGGCGCGTCACGCGCTTCATCTCGTTCGCTGCCCGTTCAGGCTGGGGAACAAACATCATCACAAGCAGGGATAAGGTCTGCTCGAAGTGTGCGGCTGGAAAAGGAAGCTGCATGGCATCGCCAACTTTGAGGACGATGCGCGGATCGTTGAAGCGCGTACTTGCGTAGTCAATGAAGGACTGCGCGGGGTCAATTCCGACGATCTCGCTCGTGCGTGCTTTATCCGCAATCGTCTTGATCAGCGCGCCGGTTCCGCAGCCTACGTCCAGTATCCTGCCGCCGTCGCGCAATCGGGAGAATTCTGTATATAGCGGTGCCAGTCGGACGCTCCAGCGTCCCATCAGCTCCTCGTAGCCCAGCGCATTTGCAAACATCTCAGACATCGTTCCCCCCTTCCGAGCCGCGCGGAGACACCTAACGTGCAATTGTCCGCAAGAATGACGGACTATACCTTTGCTCGTTGTTTGATATTTTCATGGAAAGTCCTTTCGGCACCCTTCCCTTAGCTGCGAATAACGATTCCGAGAGGAGCAGCATTTGTCAGCTTTGGAAATCCGAGCAGTAAATCTACACCCCGAACGTCGGCTTCGGGTCGAATCCAGCTATACAGACGGCCGCTTTCGGGCGGCCAAAATCTTGCCGGATCAAACGCGGATCGGTAATCGAGACAGCGCATCTCGATTGTTGGAAAAGCTATAGACATCCATGTCAGACATGTATGTTGACCGGTTGGGGCAAGAGGCATACAATCGTTTTAGACATGTAGGTCAGACCGAAAAACCCGAGTGCGGCTACTCGCTGACGCTCGGTTTGGCGAGCCGGACCGAGGCGCTGGTCCGATGTCCGCCGAGGGCCTGCTGCAGCCGGGTTGCGTGGCCAGGCATGGCGATGGGAGAACCGCATGGCAGGGCGAATGGGCAATGCTGTGACGAAGGTCGAGATCGAGACTGACCTGCAGTCCCGCATCGAATCGATCGCGGCGCGGCTCTTCATCACCCATGGCTACAACGGGGTGAGCTACCTCGACATCGCGCGCGAACTGGGCGTCTCGCATTCCAACATCCACTATTACTTCCGCACCAAACCGGTACTGGCCAACGCGGTGCTTGCCAGTGTGGCAAAAGAGACGGTGGCCGCCATGGCGGCAGTGTGGGCGGGGCATGACACAAGCCTCATCGACAAGTTCGTCGCCATGCGCGGTTGGGCGCATGAGCAGTACCTGCAGTTCAACCCCGGCGGCAAGGGCGGCCGGCCGTGGGGCCTGTTGGCGCGATTCTCGATGGACGCGGACTGGCTCGATGACGAGATGCGGCGCCTCATCCGCGCCACGCTGCGCAAGATCGAGGAACACATCACCGCGGGTATCCAGGCCACGGTCGACAATGGTGAGTTGCGGCCTGGGGCGCCGGTGGACGGCATCACCCTGCAGATCGCCAGCCTGATTTCCGCCACCGGGCACGTGACGCGTTTCGCCGCGAGCTTCGATCGACTGGATGACCTGCTGCGCTGGACCTATCAGGGCATTGCGCTGGCCTACGGCGCGCCGGGCGAGGCGCTGCGCGAGTGGCCGGCGCTGCCGGGCCGAAGGCCAGGCGCATCCGCTTGAACGAACGTGGCTGGCGCATGACAGGCTGGCAAGAATGCAGTACACAAAGAGGAGCGAGACATGG
>JAYTDE010000492.1:0-2972 GCA_043736195.1 Burkholderiales bacterium
TCGCGCCGCAAAGTGCGGGCTGCGCCGGCATCACGCTCCGAAAACTCCTTCAGGTCGGCACCAGCGGAGAAAACACGATCGCCTGCGGCTGCCAGCAACACCGCGCCCACCCCGGCGGCTGCACTCGCGCCGGCCAGCGCCTCAACCAGTGCTCCCTGCAGTGTCGAATCCAGCGCATTCGCCGCGCGCGGGCGATCCAGGGTCAGGCACAGCACCGCGCCTTGCAGCGTACTTGTCAATCCGGTGGCCCCATTCATGTCGCCGCCTTGCGCGGTGCAGGAATGGCCAGCGCATCCACCACCCGCACCCCCTGCCCGCGCGGCAACACGCGCAGCGGATTGATATCCAGTTCGGCCAGCACGCCGCGCATGTCGGCGGCCAGCCAGGACACCCGCACGATGCAATCGGCGAGCGCATCGAGGTCCGCCACGGCGCGACCACGCGCACCGTTCAACACCGGATAGCTGCGCAGCGAGGCGAGCATCGCGTGCGCCTCGTCATGCGCAACCGGCGCCAGCCGCAGGGCCAAGTCCTGCATGACTTCAACAAAAATACCGCCCAAGCCCACGGTGACCACAGGGCCGAACACCGGGTCGGTCGAGATACCCAGCAGTACTTCCTCGCCGCCACTGACCATTTCCTGGATCAACACGCCTTCGATGCGCGCATCCGGACGCCAGTTGCGCGCCGCAGCCATCACTTCCTCGAATGCGCTGGCAACCGCGTCATCGCCCTGCACCCCCAGGCGTATCGCGCCCGCTTCGGTCTTGTGCGGAATATCGGGCGAGAGGATTTTCAATGCCACCGGCGCACCCATCGCGCGGGCGATGTGCAAGGCTTCCCTGGCGTCGCGTGCGAGCTGTTCGCGGGTGACCGGCAGGCCGTACAGGGCCAGCAATTGCTTCGACGCTTGTTCATTCATCGGGCCGACAGCAGCCGCAAGAATGCAATGCGCGGCGTCGGTGTCGACACCTTGCGGACGCCGCAGCGGTGCAGCAGCGGTGCGCTTTTGCCTGGCTTCATGATGCCGCATGGCGGCCCGCAAGGCCTTCATCGCCGGCTGCGCGTCACGAAACACCGCATGCCCCTCGCCGACCAGACGTTCCGGTGTCAGCGTCGTGTCGTCCAGGCATTTGCCGGTCCACAAGAGCGCCACCGGTTTCGCCGCCGCGGCGGCGAATGTGGTCAAAGACCGGATATCGGCCGCCGGCGCGAAGGTCAGCACCGGCAGCACCACGTCGATATTCGGGTCGTCGTGCAGCACACGGCAGACCTGGGTGAACACATCCGCGCGGCCGACCGCCGCGGCGGTCAGGTCGGTCGGGTTGGCCGCCGCGCTGAAGCCCGGCAACAGCGCGCCCAGGGTTTGTTGGGTCGATGCGGCATAGGGCGGCCATTCGACCCCAAGCCCGGCGCCGAGATCGGTGACCATTACCAGGTTGCCACCCGAGATCGAGGTGGCGGCGGCGCGCCGCCCGCGTATCCGCTGGCGGCGGCGCAGCAGCATCGCGGCTTCATACAGTTCATGGCAGTCGTCGACCCGCACGATGCCGAACTGTTCGAGCGCCGCACTGCAGACATCATCGGCCCCGGTCACAGCGCCGGTATGCGAGGCAGCCGCCCGGCTGCCGGCCGCCGAGCGTCCCACCTTGACCATGACAATCGCCTTGTCCAGCGCAGCGGCGCGCGCCGCCAGGGCGCGCAGCTTGGCGCCGTTCGAGATGGTCTCGGCTAACGCCAGCACCACCCGCGTTTGCTCGTCTTCCACCATGAAGGCCATGTAGTCGAGCAGGTCAAGGTCGGCGTCGTTGCCGCAACTGACCTGGTAACTGATTTCGAGCCCCGCCTGCTGCGCACGCCACATCACATTGACCTGGCCGGCACCGCCGGAATGGCTGGCCACCGCCACGTCGCCAGCCGGTCGTCTTGCGCCGCGAATCACCGCCGTGGAAGTCATCGCCACGCGGTCGACGAAATTGACCATGCCGTTGCAATTGGGGCCCATCATGCGTATGCCCCATTCACGGGCGGTGGCCGCGATGCGCGCCTGCAGCGCGCGCCCCGCGTCGGACCCGGTTTCCGCGAAGCCGGCGGAGAACACCGTCGCGAAAGGCACGCCGGCGCGACCGCATTGCGCCAGCGCCTCCGGAATCGCCGGTGCTGGCAGGACGATGCCCACATGGTCGGGTATGTCGGGCAAGTCGCTGATCGCTGCATAACAGGGCAAGCCGAAAATCTCCCGGCGCTTCGGGTTGACCGGATAGATCTCGCCCAAGAAACCGAAGTCGATCAATTCGCGTACGCAGCGGCCGCCGAACTTGGCGAGATCTTCGGTGGCACCGATGTAGGCGACGCTGCTGGGCGCGAAAAAGCGCCGCAGGTCGGGAAAGGTCCAATCGTCATCACGTGTTGCCATGCGCGAAGTATTCTGCAGATCAACTGATTCACGGCCGGGGCCCGATACCGGGGCCACATCAACCGTTGACCCGCCGTTGGAACCACGTCTACCGATACAACGATGATCGGCGCCAGATTGATTGGTGACATTGAATCGGCCAATAAGGGGCCAAGCCGGACCGGTGCTTGACGCCAACCATGGTCGATCGTAGCATCGAACCACGATTTCGAGAAGCACAATGCACGCAACCAAAAGGCACCTCCATCATGGCGTTTGAAAAAAATCCCGCGCGTGCTTTGGCCGCAATCAATGTTCGCCTGTTGATGGACTGGGCGGTGGCAGCTCTTGCAAAACCCCTGCCCGAACCAGTGCGACTGCGCGCTGCCACCATCCTGGCCGACGACATCGGCGCGATGGTCGCAGGTTCGCTTGAGCCCCAGGTGATGCGCGCCCAGCAGGGGCTCCTGCAAAGCGCCGCAGCCGGCGTCGAAGCGAGTGTGTTCGCGCGCAATCTGCCGCGCGTCGACAAGTATTCCGCGGCCAGCGCCAACGGCATGTCGATTACTTGGTGCGA
>JAYTDE010000493.1:0-5581 GCA_043736195.1 Burkholderiales bacterium
CGGGGCGCGCATTCGCCTTGCGCCGCAGAAGAATTGGCAAGCGAATCAACCGGCCGAATTGGCGAAGGTGCTGCTGACCCTGGAGGCGACGCAGAAGGCTTTCAACAGCGCGCAGTCGGGCGCCAAGAAGGTCTCGCTTGCCGACTTGATCGTTCTGGGCGGCTGCGCCGCCGTTGAGGCAGCTGCCAAGAAGGCCGGGGTTGAGGTGAGGGTTCCCTTCTCGCCGGGGCGCACGGATGCTTCACAAGAGCAGACCGATGTGGACTCATTCGCCGTGCTGGAACCGGCGGCGGATGGTTTTCGCAACCATGTGGGCAAGGGGCTTGAAGGTTCTGCCGCCGAGCTTCTGCTCGACCGCGCGAATCTACTGACCCTGACCGCACCCGAGATGACGGTGCTGATCGGTGGCCTGCGCGTGCTGGGTGCCAACGTCGGCCAGGCCAAACATGGCGTCTTCACCCAGCGCCCGGAAACCTTGTCCAACGATTTCTTCGTGAACCTGCTCGACATGCGTACCAACTGGCAGAAGTCCGCTGCCGTCGAAGGTGTGCTTGAGGGGCGCGACCGGACGAGCGGTGCGATCAAGTGGACCGGCACGGTGGTCGATCTGGTTTTCGGTTCGAACTCGCAGTTGCGAGCCCTGGCCGAAGTGTATGCATCGAGCGACGCGCAGCAGACGTTTGTGCAGGACTTCGTGGCGGCCTGGAACAAAGTGATGAACCTCGATCGCTACGATCTGGCTTGATGTTGCCGGGCGGGTCCGCGAGGGTCCGCAGTGACGAACGAGCCTCGATCCGGTCCGGAGCATTTTCTCAGGGACGATCGGGGCTCTTCCATTTTCACGCAGTGGCTCGGGTGTCGGTCGCGCACCTGGACTAGGCGAGCGGGCGCGATGCAAGTCGCGATCGCTCCGCTGTTTGGGCGATTGCTGATATCTGCGCCAGCCCCTCCCGCAAAGCCCTCTCGTGCTGCTCACCAACCTGCTCGCCCAATTGGCCCTGGGCTTGATCGCCATGACGATCTGCCTGCCCTCCATGCAGGAGTGGGGCGCCCTGTTCGGTGCCAGCCAGGCGCAGGTGCAGCTGACCTTCAGCGCCTTTGCGGTGGCGTATGGGGTTTGCCAGCTGGTGTATGGCCCGCTGTCGGACCGCTATGGCCGCAAAGTGGTACTCGTGACCGGCCTTGCAATCCTGGCCGCAGGCTCCTTGATCGCCGCCATGGCGCCAAGCCTTGATGTTTTGATTGCCGGGCGGGTTCTACAGGGTGTGGGCAGCGCTGCGGGCTCGGTGGTGGGCCGTGCCATGGTGCAAGACCGCTTTGAAGGCTCGCAACGTACCAAGGTGATGGCCTATGTTGGCATGGCGATGGGGCTGTCGCCGCCATTCGCGGCGGTGATTGGCGGGCAAATGCATGTCCGCTTTGGCTGGGCCAGCAACTTCATGCTTGTAACGGCGTTGACTATGATCATGCTGGTGGCGGCATGGCGTGGCCTGCCGGGCCGCACCACTGCAGGCCCGCCGGGCGGGCATTGGCTTGGCAGCATGCTGGCAGCTTATGCAAGCTTGCTTCACCAAAAGTCCCTGGTGCTATACGTGCTGATTCTTTGCATGAGCACGGCCGCGTTTTATGTATTCCTGTCCGGCGCACCCATTGTGCTGGGCAGCTATGGAGTAGGGCCCGACGGCGTTGGCTGGTACCTCATGGCCGTGCCCCTGGCCTACGTGACCGGGAATTTCCTGACCAGCCGCCTGATCCACGGCAAAGGCGAGCGCTGGGTGATGGCCCTTGGCCAGGTGGCCACCGTCGCCGGCCTCTCGCTCATGCTTGGCCTGGTAGTGCTGGGCCTGGACTCGCCGCTGGCCTTCAGTGTGCCCCTCATGCTGCTGGGCATCGGCCACGGTTTCCTGGTGCCGCCCGGTCTTGCCGGGACGGTGGGCGTGGTGCCGGCGCTGGCAGGCTCTGCCGCGGCGCTGGCGGGCCTGACGCAGCAACTGATGGGTGCACTGGGTGCATACAGTGTCGGGCTTGTCTCACATCAGGGCTCGCGCAATCTCGGCTTGCTGATGCTTGGCTTTACCTTGTGCGGGCTGGCTGCACATCTTGCGCTGCGCCGCCAGCGCGGATGACAGAGCTATTGATCGCAACCAGGCACATGACAGCCACGCCAAAGGCATGGTGTTGTCAGGCATTGCGCAAATCGCAATAGCTTCAAGCGCGGCCCGCGTCAGGTCGCGCGCACCTCGGGGTTGACATGGCAGTCGAGCACCAGCGGCACGCCGGCCGGTGAGGCCAGCCAGTCGGCGATCACGCGCAGATCGCGCGTCGAGCGCACGGTGGCCGCCTGCGCGCCCATCGCGCGGGCAATCGCTTCGAATGAGGGCGCGGCGATCTGCGCCTGGCTGGTATCCATGCCGAGCGCCGATAGCACGTTGACTTCGGCGCCCAGCGCGGCGTCGTTGCTCACCACCACCAGGATTTTCAGGCGCAGGCGTACCGCCGTTTCAAGGTCGCCCAGCGACATCATCATGGCGGCATCGCCGGCGCAGACCACCACCAGTTCACCCGGCCGGCCGACCGCGGCGCCGACGCCGGCACCCATCGCCAGCCCGATCGAACCAGCTTCGACCGCCTGCATGAAATTGCGCGGCGCGGCGACCCGCAGGTTGCGAATCGCAAAGCGCGCATGCTGCCCGCCGTCGATGCAGAGAATGCGCCCGCCGGGCAGCAGCCGGTTCAGTTCCAGCATCAGGCTGCGTGGATCGAGCAGATCCGGCTTGCTGCGATCGACATGGTCGGATTCGGGTATGAAGGAGGCGATCGTGGCCTTGAACCCGGGTGTGCGGAAGCCCGGCTGCGCATGGCCGCGTTGCTCAAGCAGGGCCACCAGCGCCTCGGCCACCTGCCTCGCGTCGCCGGCGATGCCCAAGTCGATGTCGAGGAAGCGGCCGAGCGATTCCGGGTCGGCGTCGACCTGGATCACGTGGGCGCGCGGGAACAGGGTGTTGTTGTAAGTGGTCCAGGGATTCAGGGTGGCGCCGAAGGCCAGCACGCAATCGACCTGCGGGATCAGGTCGGAGGCGAGCGCGGTCGAGTAGGTACCGCACACGCCGATGTCGTAGGGATCGCCGTCGAACAAGGCCGATCCCGGCAGGCTGGTGGCCAGCAATGCGCCGGTGAGTTCGCCCAGTCGCTTCAATGCCGGCCCGGCGCCGCTTGACATCGCGCCGCGGCCGGCTAAGATCATCGGCCGGCTGATCGCCCAGCTCTCGCCCAGCAGGTCGGCGAGCGATTCGATCGCCTGCGCATCGGGGGCCGCTTGCCGCGGCGCCTCGTCTGCCGCCAGCGCCGCTTGGGCTGACGGATCAATCTTTTCCAGCAACAGCTGGCGACCCAGCACCAGCACCACCGTGCCGCGCTGCCCGAGCGCCAATGCCTTGCGTGTTGCCGCCGCCGCCGCCGTGCCCTCGAGTGGCTTGACCACCGGAATGCCGAGCAATTCCAGTGCGGATGCCTGCGGAAACTGCTTGAGCCAGCCCACTGCCGACGCTTGGCGAACGAAGTCGCGCTGGCGATCGTTTTCCGCCGGGTTGCCGGCGCCGGCCAGCACCACTACGCGCGAACCTGCGCGGTGCGCGGTGTGAATCGCGGTCAGCGCGTTGGAGAATCCGGGGCCGCCGGTCACCGTGACAAAGCCGGTGCGGCCGGTGGCGCGCGAATAACCGTCGGCCATCGCCGCCGCCTGGTTTTCGTGGCGCGCCGCGTGGCACACGATGCCCAGCGCTGCCGCCGATACCACCAGCGGCGCGGTGTCTTCGCCCATCACGCCGAACATGCACTCGATGCCGGCGTCCTTGAGTACCTGCGCTACGACTTCGTGGACGCGTGTCGCGGTGGTCATTGATTGGTTTCCTTATCGGTGAATGCCTGCTTTGAACCCGCGGACAGTTTAATGCCGAATCCAAGGTGATGAGGCTGCGGTCGCGCCAGGCACAGAATGCGGGTGGATCGACCCAAAGCCCTGTACGATGGCGCGTCCTTTCGGAAAGATCGAGCCATGCGCCTCGCACGACAAGCAATAAGTTTCCTGTTCTCCGCGCTGTTCTGCTTTGGCGCCTGGGCGCAGGCCTACCCGACGCAGCCGATCAAGCTGGTGCTGCCGTTTGCCGCGGGTACCGGCAGCGAGGCGGCGTTGCGCATGATCGCCGAGCGCCTTGGCGCTGTCTTGAAACAACCTATCGTCTTCGAGAATCGACCCGGTGCCGGCTCGACACTGGGTGCCGACCTGGTGGCCAAGGCGGCGCCGGATGGTTACACACTGGCCGCGACCTACAACTCGTCGATCGCGCCCGGGCCCCTGATGTTCAAGAAAGTCCCCTACGATCCGCTCAAGGATTTTCATCACATTGTGCTGATCGGCCTGTACCCGCAATATGTGATCGTCAAGGCGGATTACCCGATCAAGACCATCCAGGAATTCTTGGCCCTGGTAAGGGCCAAGCCGGGCACCGTCAACTACGCGTCGGCCGGCGTCGGTACCTCGGGCTTCCTCGCGGCGGAGTTGCTCAAGCAAACCCTCGGCCTGAACATGACGCACGTGCCATACAAGGGGCCGTCGCCCGCCATCGTCGACTTGTTGGGCGGCCGGCTCGACATGGTGCTCACCGCCAGCGCGGCCGAGTTGGTGAAAGCCGGCAAGGCCAGGGTGCTGGCCGTGACCAGCGAAAAGCGCATGCCTACCAATCCGGAGGTGCCGACCTTGGACGAGATCGCGCCAGGTGTGCAGGCGGTGTCGTGGGTCGGCATTTCGGCGCCGGCACAGACGCCCAGGGCCATCACCGCGCGGCTGGAAAAGGAGTTGCTTGAAATTCTCGGCACACCGGAGATGCAGGCGCGCCTGAGTGATCCGGCGCTCGGCCTGACGCTCTCGGTGCGCGGCTCGGACAGGTTTCTGGAGTTCATCCAGAAGGAAATGCGCGTCTGGGCGCCGGTGATCAAGGCCGGCAATATCCAGGTGGAATAGGGAAACACCGAACCATTCCGCAGCTTGAGCAAGTCGCTCTTGCAAGAGGTTGAATCGAAAACTGTCGTCGTTCGCGAAACCGTATTCCGCGGACTTGTTCAGCGTTTACGTGCGCGGCAGTTGCGGCTGCCTGATGGCGTGGAAATCAGCACCCTGAGATTTGAACGCTATGAGCAAGCATGAAATGCCGCCAATTCTGGCGCGCAAGGTCTATGGCGCGGCGTCGGTGTTTACACCGGAGAGCCTGCTGCGTGAGGCACGGCGCCAGAAAGCGGCCGCGCTGGAACCGGTGCCGGAGATTTGCCTGCTTGACCCCGACGGCGACATTGTTCGCCAGTTGCAGGCGCTGGGCCGCGCCCGGCCTCACGCAGGCTGGGTTTGCTACCACACCGATCTGCACGTGTTCGAGATCGATGGCCTGACAGTGGGAGTCGTCGGCTGTGCCGTCGGCTCCTCTTTCGCCGTGCTGGTGGCCGAAGAACTTTTCGCCTCGGGTTGCAACTTGCTGATAAGCATCACGTCGTCGGGCCAGCTTGCCGCGCGTGAGGCTCCACCTTACTT
>JAYTDE010000494.1:0-2519 GCA_043736195.1 Burkholderiales bacterium
AGGGAAGTTATGCGTGAACAATCGCCGCAAACTGGTGGTCGCACTCTGCGCTGGATCTCTCAATGCGCCATGGGGCGCGCAGGCGCAGCAAACGGGCAAGGGTTGGCGCGTTGGCTTCCTGTGATTCCAGAGCCGCCCGGCATCCATCGATGCCCATGTGTTTGGCGGTTTCCCGCGCGGCATGCGCGAACTCGGCTATGTCGAGGGCAAGAACCTTGCGATCGAATGGCGTTTTGCCGATGGCAATCGCGAGGCGCTTGCCACGCTGTTGGCGCAGCTTACGCAATTGAAGGTCGATGTGGTTGTGGTGTCCGCCAGCACGGTTGCCCTTGCCGCGCAAAAGGCCGTGACCGCGATCCCGATAGTCTTTGCCGCCGTCAATGATTCCCGTCAGTCTCGGGCTCATCAAGAGTCTGGCGCGACCCGGCGGCAATATCACCGGCCGCGCGAACCTCACCGATGACCTCGGCCCCAAGCGCATGGAACTGCTGCACGGCATGTTGCCCAAGGTATCGCGCATGGCGGTCCTGGTGGATTCCAGCGGCGCGGCCCAGACCCGCATGGGCAACAATCTTCAAGACGCGGCGCACAAGCGCCGCGTCACGATAGTGCGTGTGGAAGCCGGCTCGCCTCAGGAGATTGAACGCGCATTCGCCACCCTGGCGCGCGAAAAAGTCGGTGCGCTGATTGTGTCGTTCACTCCGCTTTTCAACCAGCAAAGAAACCAGATCGCGGAGCTGGCCACAAAATACCGTTTGCCCACTGTCGCGGGCGATCGCTTTTTCGCCGAGGCCGGATGCCTCATGAGCTACGGCGCCAGCCTGACCGACGATTTTCATCGACTCGCCACCTATGTGGACAAGATCGTCAAGGGCGCGAAACCGAGTGATCTGCCAGTCGAACAAGCGACCAGGTTTGAATTGGTGATCAACGAAAAGACCGCAAGCTTGCTCGGACTCAAAGTGACGCCGGAACTGCTGTTGCAGGCCGACAAGGTGATCGGGTGACTGGCCGCCAGGGAGGCCAGGGCTGATCAGGAGCCGCGGATTGTTCGTCGCGCCTGGGAAGCGGGCGCGTTCAGGGCGCGGCCAAGCGAAAATCCCGATGATTGACCGGGCGCGCGTCGCCGGTCGCATCATGCTGGTTCGAAGCCTGCATTGGGCTGCAGGCCTTTTGACTTACGTAGTAAGTAACGTTAAAATAAGTGCCATTCGCTCCTCCCGGAAACCGACATGTCGACGCTGCTAGTCTCCTCGAAAGGCCAGATCGTGTTGCCCGCCGCGTTGCGCCGCCG
This sequence comes from Burkholderiales bacterium, assembly GCA_043736195.1. Taxonomy (GTDB): domain Bacteria; phylum Pseudomonadota; class Gammaproteobacteria; order Burkholderiales; family JAEUOS01; genus JAEUOS01. Next base: position 1,295 of record JAYTDE010000494.1, read on the forward strand.
ACTTGGTATGGGCGCAGGTGCCAGGCTCGAAGTGCTCGAAGAATCGGACGGGCTGAAGCTGCGCGTCGTGCGGTCGGTCGTGACGGCCGACATGACCGCTATGGCGGGGTTGGTCAAGGCGCCCTCGCGCGGCGTCCCGCGTCGCCTGCAGGACTTCGACCCGGCGTCGCTGCTGGCACGTCCGCGGCGAGGCAGGCCATGAGGGCCCTGGATACGAACGTGCTGGCGCGGTTCTTTGTCGATGACGCCGACGATGCGCAGGCCGCCAAACAAAGGCCTGCCGCCGTTGCTGCGCTCTCTGAACGATCATTCGTTTCGGTGACCGTGCTGCTCGAACTGGAGTGGGTCATGCGCGGGTTCTATGAACTGCCAACGAGGGAGATTTCGCGCGTATTGCGGGCGCTGGCGAGCATCGAGCACGTCACGCTCGAAGATCGCGACGCAGTGCTGGTGGCGCTTGATGCGTTCGACCGCGGGCTCGATTTCGCCGATGCGCTGCACCTGATGCGCAGTTCGCGCGCTTCCGGATTCGCGACATTCGACCAACGACTGGCGAAGCGGGCAAAGAGTCTCGCGCTTGCGCCGCCGGTGGCGTTGCTTGCCTGAAGTGTTGTTGCGGCACCGGTGGATCCAGGCGTGCGGTTATCCGGCTCTTCCACCACACAACGGTCCTTGCGGCGAGCGACTGCGCGAGCCAGGCAAGCGCTCGCTTACTCGATCTCGCGAGTCACGCTCAGCATGAACGCTTCCGGGAATTTGAGCCCGAGCGCCCGGGCGGTTTTCATGTTCACGATCAGCTCGAACCTGATTGGTTGCTCAATCGGCAGGTCGCCTGGTTTCGCGCCTTTGAAGATCTTGTCCACGTGGGTGGCGGCGCGTCGAAAGTTATCCGTGAAGGAGGCGCCGTAGGACATCAGTCCGCCGGCCTCCGCATATGGGCCGCCTGCGAACATGGACGGCAGCTTTAGCCGCGTCATATGATCGGCGATCACGTGGCGCTGGTTGTTGGTGAACCCGTCGACGGTCACCACACAGGCCTGCGCGCCGATCGAGGCCGCACGCTTGATGGCCGGCTCGATGTCGGCCGGCTGATTAAGTTCGAGCGGCGTCACTTTCAGGTTAAGGCGAATGGCGCTTACTTAAGCAGGAAACAGCAAGCAGCGTGAAAATCTCGTCGTTCCCGAGTCATCGAGAACCGGGGGTTTTTGTATAGCATTGGCTTGGC
>JAYTDE010000495.1:0-2572 GCA_043736195.1 Burkholderiales bacterium
GGCGAGCGTATTCGTTACGAGATGTAGACTTCGGGCCGCGCACTGCCTGCGCAGCATCGTCTGGTTCGGCTGAGTGTCGTTCCGCCGCCCACTTATCGCGCCGGACGTGTTGGCATGGTGGCGGCCAAACCCGCCACCGCGCCGCTGGCGCAGGGCGAGGCGATCAATCGCCGCCGCGTACTGCAGGCGCAGCGCGCGCCACGCTGGGCATGCTGCTGACCCAGGTCCGCGCGGACTACGCGATTGTCCTGCGCCGCGCACCGGATCTCGCCAACGCCCGCACCGGGACCTGGGGCCGGCGGGCGAGGCTGAAGGTGTGGTCAGCCTGCGCGAACTGCTGGCCCTGGCCAATGCCCGCGATTGGCGTCGCCGCGGCATCGAGACTCCCGCGCGATCAGGTGCGCCCCACCAACGCGACTGCCGTCGACACAGGGGATACACGTGCTGCCGCGCGTGGTGCCGAGGTGACATCGTTGTACCGGTTGAAGGCGCGTTGATTCGCATCCTCAGGCGTTTGGTCGTGCCGGTGGCGCGCAATGCGCCAGGCTTTACCACCTGCGCCCGTACCTGTTACGGCACGGTAGCGTGGCAGGTGCCACAAAAAACAAACCCCGGCACGCGGCCGGGGTTCATGTGCCACGGAAAAACGACTTAGCGTGCGCGGCGGCGCAGTGCTCCCGCCGCCAGCAGGCCCGCGCCTAGCAGGGCCAGCGAACCCGGCTCCGGAACGGTGGGGTTGGTGCCGACCGTTCCGCCGTTGTTGAGGGTCGTTACATCATCGGCGCTGAGCAAACCGCTGTAGATGCGGATGAAGTCCACCGACCCGGGCCGTGCTTCGGACTGATTGGTGGCGAAATCGTCGGTGAAGAACGTCAGGATGTTGCCGGGCGTCGCCGAAAAGCCGTTAGTGTCATTGACGGACCACTGCTGAGCACCGTTGACAAACCCCGAAATGATGCCGGTACTTGAGCGCGTGAACGCGATGGTGTAGTCGGTGCCGGTGTTGACAGGCGTCGTACCATTGGCGATGTTATAGAACTGCAGGATATTGTTGCCGCCGAGGTTGGCAAAGTACAGGCCGGTGTCCGACACCAGATTGGTGAAGTCGATCAGCTTCTTCCAGGTGCCGGTAAGGGACGAATAGCTGGCCCTGAAATCGATCGACCAGTCGCCGGCCGGGTTGGAAAGGCCGCCGGTGAGTTGCAAACCCTGATTGGCGCCGAAGTCATAGCGCCCCGGGGTGCTGGCCAGGCTGCCGCCCAAGCTCACTAATGCGGGACCGCCAAGCGAGTCCAAGAGGTTGCCGTTAAGGTCGTACTGGTGAACCAGCACGGGCGCAGCCATCGCGCTCGTGGCGGTGGCGCCGGCCACGGCTACCGCAGCGAGAAATCGATATAGAGCTTTCATTTTGAATCCTTCATGGTGGACCAAGTTAGCATCGGTTGGCGAACCGTTTGCATCGAAATGCCAGGTGAGTTTTCTGGCACTGCGTTTCTAAGAGCACATTCTGTGCCGAAAATGTTTTTTATTTTAAATCAATGAATTGCGTTTGGATTATCGGAAAAGTTAGAGAGTCGGTAAACGGAGTGTAAAAATTTCCGACACTTGTTGACCAGAAGTTTGGCACGTCGAAGGACCGCGCGATCGAACTGCAGGGCGACCATTGCGAGCGCGCCATCGAGTTGCTCAAGAAGCACGGTTGGCAGGTCAAGCGCGCCGGTGCTTGAGCCGCAGGCGGAATCGATTTCCGCGCGTGAAACGGTCGCTGCCGCCCGCGGCTTACGGCGACGCGCCGGTGACGCGTGCTGCGACCGCCTGCGGATCGTCAGGCAACGCGTCGCCACGCCAGCACACATGCCCATCCGGGCGTACCAGTACGAAACGCTTCTCGTACAGCGGCATCAGGTCAGCCGGCATGGTTTCAACGCCGCATGCAGCGCCACGCGCCACCAGCGCATCGACCATTGCCTGCCCGTCTCCTGCATCCGGCGCGCGCAACAACACATAACCCCGCCCGAACCAGTCGAGCGTACTTTTGCCGCGCACCGTGGTATCAGCCGTCAGCCACGCATGCGGCGCGCGTGAGCCGGGCCAGGTCGAGGGCACCACCTGCATGAAGTCGTCAGGCGGCTCGGGCGTGCCGTCGGCGCAGATCACCGGTGACTCCACGTAGCGGTAACCCAAGTGGGTGCCGGCGGAGTTGAACTGCCGTGCCATCCAGCGGATGCGTTGCGTGATGTAGGCGCGATGGGCGTCGCCGGCCGCGGAATCCTCTTCGATGACCGGTTCGATCTCGTCCATCACCATGTCGATCTTGTCGGAGTTGTTGGCCGAAATCACGCTGTTGCGTACCGCCACCGGCTTGCGTTCTTCCTCATAGCTTTCCAGCAGGTGCGCGCCGCCCCAGCCTTTGAGCGTGGCATCGAGCTTCCAGCCAAGGTCGATGGCGTCGCCGATGCCGGTATTCATGCCGACCCCGCCGGTGGGCACGAACAGGTGCGCGGCATCGCCGGCCAGAAACACGTTGCCGGCGCGCCAGCGGCGCGCCACCGATTGGTGGTGGTGCCAATGC
>JAYTDE010000496.1:0-3667 GCA_043736195.1 Burkholderiales bacterium
ATGGCCGTGTCGCAGCGGCGGCCGCTGGCGCATGTCGTCGCCCTCGGGCGATTCGATCTTGATCACTTCCGCGCCGACGTCGGCCAGCAGGCGGGCGGCATAGGGGCCGGCGATCATGCTGGTGAAGTCGAGCACGCAAAGGCCTGCGAGGGCGTCGGTTTTTGGGGCAGAGGTCATGATGGTGTCGTCGTCAGTTCGGAGAGGTGCGCGAGGTCGCCAGTCCCGCCTCAAGCGACGCTGCGGCGGCGCGTTGCCGCGCGCGGGCGGGCAGCGGAGGCGGGGAGGGCTTTGGGATTTTCCTTGAGCAGGCGGTGCACCGACTCAAGGTGCGTATGCATCAAGCGGCAGGCGCGATCAGCATCGCGCGCGCGCAAGGCCGCCATGAACTCGCGGCGCTTTTCCGTAAGCCGCGGCTGCGGCTTGCCGCCGGCGGCCACGCGCAGGGTGACGAAGTGCATCAGGATCTCGGTCAGCGAATGCACCATCATCGCCAGCACCTGGTTGTGGGTGGCGGCCACCAGCAGGCGATAGAACTCGCGCGAGCATTCGACGCGGTCGAGGTAGCGCCCCGCGCGCGTCATCGCCTCGGTGCGCTCGATGTTTGCCGTAAGCGCGTCGAAATCGGCACTTGTGGCGCGCGCGCAGGCCAGGCGCACCACCAGGTCCTGGATATGCAGTCGCGTCTCGGTCAGCTCCTCGACCGTGATCGAGCCCAGCGAGAGCATGTCCTGCATCACCTGGTTCATCTGCCCTGTGTTGCCCGCGCGGATGAAGGCGCCGCCCTTGACCCCTTTTTGCAGGCGCACGATGCCGGCGATCTCCAGGCTGCGCAGGGCTTCGCGCAGGGCGTTGCGGCCCACGCCCAGTTGCGCCGCCAGATCACGCTCGGCCGGCAGCTTGTCGCCAGGCTTGAGGAGGCCGGCGTCGAGCTGATCGCGAATGCGTTGACAGATCTCCTCGAACGCGCGCCGTGTGTGGATCGGCGTGAACGAGGCGAGGGTCGATGTGTCGTCGGTCACGGATTGCAGTGTCGGCATGGCGGACGCGCGCGGCCTGTCAAGCCTAACGTCCGGTGTATTGCGGCTTGCGCTTCTCGACAAAGGCGCGCACCGCCTCCTTGTGGTCCTCGGTCTGGAAGGTCACCATTTCGAGCGCATAGGAGGTGTCGAGAATCAGGTTCATCTGCGCTTTCAACTGCTTGTTGACCGCAAGCTTGGTCCAGCGAATCGCCCAGGTGGGGCCGTTGGCCAGCTCTTCGGCGATCTCGCGCGCCTTGGTGTACACCTCTTCGGCCGGCACCGCGTGGTTGACCAGGCCCATGCGGGCGGCGTCCGCGCCCTTGATCAAGGTGCCGCGCATCAGGAACTCCTTGGCGCGGTTCGGGCCCACCAGCAAGGGCCAGATCACCGCACCGCCGTCGCCCGCCACCAGGCCGATCTTCACATGCGGGTCGGCGATGCGCGCGCTTTCGGACGCCACCGTGATGTCGCAGAACAGGGCGACGGTGGCGCCCAGGCCGATGCAGTCACCGTTGATGGCGCAGACGATCGGCTGGCCGCAGTCGAGGATGTTCTGCACGATGCGCATGCCCCCCGAAGGCTCGATCATCTCGCCTTCCTCGAATACGTCGCCACCGGGACGCTCGAGCATGCCCTTGACGTTGCCGCCCACCGAAAAATACTTGCCCGAGCCCTTAAGCAGGATCGCATTGACCTCGCGATCGCGCGCCAGGTCGGCCCAGATGTCCTGCAGCTCCACATGGAACCGGTGCGCGATGCGATTTCCCGTTTCGGGCTGGTTGAGCGTGACGATCGCCAGCTTGCCTTCCTTCTCGATCTTCAGGCATTCGTAGCGGGAGTAGTCGATTTTTGCACTGGACATGGCGGCGTTGGGCCCGGCGGCGGGCTTGACAGTGATTGGGTGAGCGCTTATGCTAAATGGTCCTACCATTAATTGCAAGTACCACAGACCGCTCTTTCCGAAACCGGACCATCGATGAATTTCAACGAAGAACAACTGGCCTTTCGCGACAGCATCCGCCGCATGGTCGAGAAGCACGTGGCGCCGATCGCCGCCGAGATCGACGAGACCGACCGCTTCCCCACGGAGCTGTTGCCGATCTTTGGCGGGATGGGCCTGATGCAGTTGTGGGTGCCCGAGGAATATGGCGGCCCCAACGGCAACCTGACCATGATGTGCATGGCGCGCGAGGAGATCTCGCGCGTCTCGCCGGCCTGCGGCTCATTGGCGGGCTTGAACACCATGTTCATCATGCCGCTCCTGCATTTCGGCTCCGAGGAGCAGCGCCGCCGTTTCCTGCCGATCATCGCGAAAGGTGGCGTGGTCACCGCGATCGCGATTTCGGAGCCGCAGGCCGGCTCGGATGTGAGTGCGATGACCACCCGCGCTGTGCGCGATGGCGACTCCTACGTGATCAACGGCCGCAAGCAATGGTGCAGTTACGGCGTGGTGGCCGACTACATCGTCCTCATGGCCCGTACCGGCGGAGAGTCGGGAGCCGACGGCATATCCGCCTTCATCCTCGAACCGAAAAAAATGAAGGGCATCGGCTTCGGGCGGCACGAGCGCAAGATGGGCTGGCGCGGCGCGCCCAACACGCCGATCTTTCTGGACGACGTGCGGGTACCGGCGGAGAACCTGGTGGGCGAAGAGGGCCGTGGCTTCCGCGCCTCGATGCGCGCGCTGGACCTGAACCGGCCCACTATCGGCGCGCAGTCGGTGGGTCTGGCGCAGGGCGCGATGGATGCCTCGATCGCCTACGCGAAAGAGCGCAAGCAATTCAAACGTTCGATCGGCGAGTTCCAGGGGGTGCAGTTCATGCTGGCCGACATGGTGATGAACATCGAGGCCGCGCGTGCGCTGGTGTACGAATGCGCGCGCGCCGGCGACGCAAGCGACTGGAAGCGCCTGAACGTGCTGGCCAGCATGGCCAAGTGTTTCGCCAGTGACATGGCGATGAAAGTCACCACCGACGCGGTGCAGATCTTCGGCGGCTACGGCTACACCCGCGACTATCCGGTCGAGCGCATGATGCGTGACGCCAAACTCGCGCAGATTTTCGAAGGTACCAACCAGATCCAGCGCATGGTGATCGCGCGCGATTTGCTCAAGTAACGGAGATCAACATGAAACGCCTTTCTTCCCTCCTGATGGCCGCGACCCTGGCTGCGCCGGCCGTGTTGATGGCCCAGGGCTTTCCCAACAAGCCGATCCGCATCGTGGTGCCCTATCCGGCCGGGGGTACCACCGACCTGATGGCACGCGCCCTGCAGGAGCCGGTGCAGAAGACCCTGGGCCAGGCGCTCATCATCGAGAACAAGCCCGGCGCCTCCGGCATCGTCGCCGCGCGCGAAGTGGCGCGCTCGCTGCCTGACGGTCACACCCTGCTTTTCATCAACAGCGGCATTGTGGCGGTGACGCCCTTCGTGGTGAAAGACGCCGGCTTCGACGGCGTCAAGGACTTCTCGCCGGTGGCGCTGGTCTCCACCGCGCCGCTGATGGTGGTGGTCAACCCTGCGGTGCCCGCCACCGACCTCAAAGGCTTCATCGATTACGTGAAGCAGCAGCCCAACCCGGTGGAATTCGCCTCGGCGGGCAGCGGCTCCTTCGGCCATCTGGCGAGCGAACTGTTCGCACGCACTGCCGG
>JAYTDE010000497.1:0-9505 GCA_043736195.1 Burkholderiales bacterium
TGCGCCAGCGGGCGCGGGGTCTACTCCACCGCGCCACCGCCGCCACCCAAGGCTTGAACATACGCGCAGGTTCGGCTGCTGGACCATAGGCAAACGGCCAGACTGACGCATTTCCATCCCGCCATGCCTGTGCCGCAATTCCATAACCTGGGCGACCTGATACGCCGCGATCGCGACCCGGACCAATTGGCTCTGGTCGATCTGGGTGGCGAGATCGCAGCGCGCGAATTCACTTACCGCGCACTTGATGCCATGGCCAATGCGGTGGCACGCGGCTTGCGAGAGCGCGGCTTCGCGCGCGGCGAGCGCATCGGCATTCTCGCCGCCAATCGCGTCGAAAACCTGGCCGCATATTACGGCATCATGCGCGCAGGCCTGGTGGCGGTGCCGGTGAATTTCAAGTTCCCGCCGGCGATGGTCAGGTTCGTGCTTGAAGATGCCGATGCGCGACTGGTGTTTTGCGACGCCGCACGCAAAGACGCGGTCCCTGCCGGCATGCCGGTCATCACCTTCAATGAGCCAGGCGCGCAGGGCTTCGATGCCTTGCAGGATCACGGGCCGTTCGAGGCCGTCGTGCCCGACCCGGACGAGGTGGCGATGTTCCTCTACACCTCGGGCTCGACCGGCAGGCCCAAGGGCGTGATGCTGTCGCACCAGAGCCACATATGGGTCGCCAGGACACGCCTGGGTAGCAACGACTGGTCGCGCCATCGCTTTCTGATCGCCGCACCGCTGTATCACATGAATGCGCTGGCCCTGGCCAAGCTGGCCTCCATGGCGCACGCCACCATCGTGCTGCTGCCGCAGTTCAACGCGACTTCCTATATCGAGGCGATCGAAAAGTATCGTTGCACCTGGCTCACCGCGGTGCCGCCAATGGTGGCGATGATGCTCAAGGAAAGGGATCAGCTCGCGCATACCGACCTGTCGTCAGTGGAATTCCTGCGTATGGGCTCCGCGCCGGTCTCGCCCAGCCTGATGGCGGCGATCCGCGAGGTCTTGCCCAGGACGCAGGTGACCAACGCCTTCGGCACCACCGAGGCCGGCCCGGTGGTATTCGGCGCGCATCCGCAGGGCTTGGCCCAACCGGAACTTTCGGCGGGCTACGCCCATCCGGCGGTGGCCTTGCGCCTGGGCGATGCCGACCACCCGGGCGCAAGCCAGGGCGTGCTGCAGATGCGCTCGCGGGCGGTGATGCTGGGCTATCACAAGGGCGCATTGCGCGACCCGCCGCTTAAAGCCCCGTTCACCGAAGACGGCTACTACATCACCGGCGACGTGTTTCGGCGCGACGCGAACGGGTTCTTTTTCTTTGTCGGCCGCAGCGACGACATGTTCGTCTCCGGCGGCGAGAACATCTACCCGGGTGAAGTCGAGAAGTTGCTCGAATCCCATGCCGCCGTGGCGCAGGCCGCGGTAGTGCCGGTGGCCGACGAGATCAAGGGCCAGAAACCGGCCGCGTTCGTGATCCGGCGCCTGGGCAGCACCGTCAGCGAAGACGAGCTCAAGGGTCATGCCCTGGCCAACGCAGCGGCCTATCAGCATCCGCGCTGGATCTGGTTCGTCGAGGCTCTGCCGCTGGCAAGCACCAACAAGATCGACCGCGCGGCCTTGATCATCGAGGCCACGCGGCGTGTTGGCGCAGGCGGAAAATGAAAAGCGACGCGGCCGCAACTACTCCGGCTGCAAGCCGATCTCCTTGACTAGCCGGCTCCAGCGCGCACGCTCGGCGCCTAGAAACTCGTTGAGCGCCTCCGGCGTGCCGGGCTCGAGCACCAGACCCAGGTCGCGCAGGCGCTGCGCCACTTCGGGCTCGGCCAGCACCGAATTGAGCTCACGATTGACGCGCAGCACCACCTCGCGCGGCGTGCCGGCCGGCGCCAGCAGGGCGAACCAGCCGGCATAGTCGAAGCCGGGGTAGGTTTCCGCCAGCGCAGGCACGTTTTCCAGACCGGCCACCCGCCTGGCGACCGTCACCGCGAGCGGCTTCAGATCCCCGCGCTTGATGAACGGCGCCACCGCGGCCGAGGAGAGCAGCACGATCTGGGTGCGCCCGCCGATGGTGTCCTGGATCGCCGGCGTCGCGCCGTTGTAAGGAACCTGCAGCACCTGCATGCCGGTGATCAGGTTGAGCGCCTGGCTCATCATGCCGCTGAAGGTGCGCGGCCCTTCATGCGCCTCCGACAGCGTGTTGGGTTTGCTCTTGTCCAACGCGATCAATTCGGCCAGCGATTTCACCGGCACGCCGGCACCGACAGCCACCACCATCGGCGACTTGGCGATCATGCCGACAGCGTCGAAATCGCGCGGCGGATCATAGGGCAGCGTCTTGAAGGTGAGCGGGTTGGTGACAATCGCCGCGGTGGTGGCAAAGAAAAACGTATAGCCGTCGGGCGCGGCCCGTGCGGCTGCCTGGGCGCCGATCACGTTTTGCCCGCCGGCGCGGTTTTCCACCAGCAATGACTGCCCCAATTGGCGCGACATCCGCTCGGCGATCAGGCGGGCGGCGATATCGGGTGAGGTACCCGCTGCCTGCGACACGATCAGGCGCACCGGCCGCGCCGGCCAGGCCTGGGCAAGCGCATTGACCGATGCGGCCAATGCGAGCACGGCGCACACGCTGCGCAGAATTGCTTTCATGGGGATGTCTCCGGTGGTGGGGGCGCGGCTCGTGCAGGCACGCACGCGTTGGATGCGTGCCAGTGTAGCCGCCTCTGCAGTGATTGTGCGGGAACGCACCCGCCTCTTCGCTAAGCACCAACATGTCTTGACAGGGGCGATTCGACCGATCCTGGCGTCGAGCACAACCTTTCCCAAGGAACTTCGCGCTTTGCACCAACCCGAACCGCAAAACCGGCCATGTAGAATGAAGCAATGCGAAAAGCAAGCCAGCACAAGCGCCACGCCCTTGTCACAACCGCATCCGGCGCACGCTTACGCACCTGATCGAGCGTACCGCGTGAACGCCCCAAGAGCCTTCAAGGCGCCGGACTGGCAGCAGATCATCGACAGCCTGTATCTCGCCTCCGACCGCGATCTGGTGCGGCTGCGCGTCGCCATTGACGCCATTCTGCTCGACCCGCAACGCATCGCCGCGATCCGCCGCCGGCTGTCGATCGGCCAACTGGTGCATTACCTGAGCGAGCGCCAGAACCGCATCAACAATGGCCGTATCGTCGAATTGATGGCAGACCGGGTGCTGATAGAGGCGGCCGACCAGAAATTGCGCTGGCTGCACTATGCGTCGATTCAGCTGGACCCGCCGGTGGGTCGCGCCACCGCGCCGTCACCGGACGGCGGTACCGCCTTCGCCGTGGGCGATCGCGTGAGCTTCGAAGATCGCGACTGTGTGCACCGCTTTGGCGTGATCAAGCGCATCAACCGCAAGACCGCGACGGTGCAGCGGGAAGACGGCGCAATGCGCATTCCCTACCCCCAGTTGCGCCGCGTGGTCGATCTCTGAGCCTGGCGGCGCGCCGCAAGCATGTGCAAACCCGGCGCTACACTGCCGCGGTGAATAGCTCCCGACTGCAACGCCGCCTCTGCGACATGCCGGACCGGTCGCTGCATTGGCCGGCTGCCGGTGCGCTGCTGGCCGCCGGTCTGGCCGCGAGCGGCGCGCTGGCGCAATTCGTGGCAATCGACCTGGGTACCCTTGAAGGCAACGGCTGGCACGCCGAACGGGTGCGCGTCGCCTTCGTGGCCGGCGGCGGCGCGCGCGTGGACATCGGCGGCTTCGCCGGCTTCGGCCAGAACCTCGCTGCGGTACGCCTTGATTGCGCGCGCTTCGGCGCCCTGCGCGGCGTGTGGCGCTGCGACGAGGGCGTGCTGCAGGGCCCGGAAAAGCTCGCCGTCTCGTTTGTCTACACCCCCGCACAGCGCAGCCTCACGCTGGCACTGGCTACGCCTGCCGGCGAATCCTGGCAGCTTGATCAGGCCGGCGACGCATTCACGCTCAAGCTGACCCAGGCGCAACTGATTCGGGTGACGCCTTGGCTGCCAGTTGCGATCAAGCCGAGTACGGGCCGCGTAAGCGGTGTGCTGCGCGTAGCGCCACAGGGGCTCAGTGCCGAGCTGGCATTTGAAGGCGCGGCCTTCGCCGATGCCGCCGGCCTCAACGCTGGCGAAAACCTGGCCGGCACGCTAGCGCTCGATGCGCAGCATGATGTCGGCGCGTGGCGCTGGAAAGCGCGCCTCAAATGGGATGCCGGCGCATTGCTGATCGATCCGGTGTATGTGGCCGAAGCCGGGCATCTGCTGACGGCCGCGGGCAGCCTCAAGGAAACGCGGCTTGCGATCGAAAGCGCGCGCCTGGACTGGCGCACGCTTGGGCGCATCGATGGCAAGGCGGAGATCGATACCGCAACCTGGGGCTTGAGCCACTGGTCCGTCGAAAGCGGCGAACTGGAGCTCGCCGGCTTGCGCGCACTGCTGCCGCAGACCTGGCTGGAACAGCATGGCCTGGCGGACCTTTCGCTTACCGGCAGGTCACGGCTTTCGGCCAGTGCCAAGGCCGACGCAGCAGGCATGGAGTCCCTGCGTATCGGCCTGACAAAAGCCAACTTCGACGCGCCGGCGCGCCGCATCGGCATGGACGACGTCGATCTCGATTTCGGGTATCAGGCGGGCGGCGCCACACCGTTCCGCCTGGAGATTGCCAAGGCGCGCGTGAAAGGCCTGGAGTTCGGGCCGGCCCGCGCGCGCGGTGAAGTGCGTGACGATCGGCTGGCGATCGCCAACCTGATCATTCCGCTACTTGACGGCGTACTGGCCTTGAACGAAATCGAGATCGGCCGCGCGGCCGGCCGCTGGCGCGCGCAGTTGCGCGGCGCGTTCACCCCGCTTTCGATGGAGCGCCTGACCGAAGCGCTCGGCTGGCATCCGATGAGCGGCAGCATTTCCGCGGTGTTGCCGCAGATGAACTATGTGGAATCCGCATCCGGGTCAACGTTTGCGGTCGACGGCGCGTTGTTGTTCAAGGTATTCGGCGGCGACGCCAGGGTTGACGGCATCCGCATCGACAACCCGTTCGGGCGCACCCCGCGCCTGGCTGCCAACCTGAAGCTTGCCGGGCTCGATCTCGAAACCATGACCGGTGCGGTCAAGTTCGGCAGCATCACCGGGCGTATCGATGTCAACCTGGAAAATCTGGAAATGGAAAACTGGCAGCCGCTTTCGTTCGATGCAAGCATCGCCACCAGCCCCGGCGATTTCAGGAAACGCATCAGCCAGCGCGCGGTGCAGAACATTTCCTCGATCGGCGGCGCCGGCGCCGGCGCGGCGATCCAGGCCAGCTTCATGCGATTTTTCGATACCTTCGGTTACGACCGGCTGGGGCTTTCATGCCGCCTGCGCAACGGGGTCTGCGAAATGGGCGGCATCGACCGCTCAAGCGGCGGCTACACCATCATCAAGGGCGGCGGCCTGCCGGCCCTCAACGTGGTTGGTTACAATCGATTCGTCGGCTGGCAGGAAATGCTGGACCGCATCCAGGCGGTGATCGAAGGCAACTCGAAAATGGTGGTGCAATGAAACCAGCTCGCAAAGCGCGCCGCATGTTGATGTTCGCCGCCGCGTCCGCCCTGCTGATGCAGGGCGCCTGCGTCACCATCAACATCTACTTCCCGGCGGCCGCCGCCGAGAAGGCTGCCGATCGCATCATCGAAGAGGTGTACAACCTGCGCCGTGAAGGCGCGCCCGCGCCGACGCCGGGAAGCGCCGCACCCAAACCAGCCGTACCGGCACTACCGAAGTGAAGGAAATCACCGTGATCAAAATCCTGGCCGCTGGGCTCCTGGCTTGTGTGGCCTCGCTCGCGAGCGCACAAGCCAACCTCGAAATCAATACACCTGCCATCAACAACCTGAAAAAGGCGATGACCGAGCGCCACGCACAACTTGGCCCCCACTACGTAAGCGGCGCGGTCGGCATCGCACGCGACGGCAGCATCGCGCTGGCCAATGCCAACGCGGTACCCTTGCCGCAACGCGCCGGTGTCGGCGGCCTGATTGCCGCCGAGAACACCGATCGCAGCGCGCTCTATCGCGAGATCGCGCGCGCCAACGGCAAGCCGGAATGGGAGGCCGAGATCCGCAATACCTTCGCCCAGCGCTGGATCGAAAAGGCACAGGCCGGATGGAGCGTGCAGAACGCCGCCGGCCAATGGGTCAAGAAGTGAGTGTGCAGCTGCCAGCCGGACGCACACCGATTCTTTCGGTCGTGCCGATGCCCTCGGACTCCAACCAGCATGGCGATATTTTCGGCGGCTGGCTGATGAGCCAGGTCGACATCGCCGGCGGCGTGGCGGCGGCGCGCCGCGCGCGCGGCCGTGTCGCCACCGTGGCGGTCAATTCCTTTACCTTCAAGCAACCGGTTTTGATCGGCGATGTGGTGCTGTTCTACGCCCAGGTGCTGAAGGTAGGCCGCACCTCGATCACAGTGGATGTCGAGGTGTTCGCGCAACGCAACCCGGCGGTGCTCGAAACGGTGAAGATCACCGAGGCCCAGTTGACCTACGTGGCGACTGACCAGGAACGGCGACCACGCCAGGTACCTGCGGAGTAACCGGCGCGACGCAGCCGTCAAGCAGGCTTCTTCGCCATCACGAACAACAGCGAACCCAGCCCGGCAAGAATCGCCAGCAGGGTGAATCCGGCACGGTAGTTGCCGGTGTAGTCGGCCATGGCGCCGGCCACCAGCGGGCCGCCGACCTGGCCTACGGCAATGATGATGCCCGACAGGCCCATGATCATGCCGATCGAGCTGCGCCCGAAATAATCGGCGCGAATCGCCTGCATGAAGGGGCCGCGCAGGCCCCAGGCCACGCCGTGCAGTACCGCGAAGGCCAGCAGCATCAGGCTGCCCGCGGCATAGGTCAGCATCAGCATGCCGGCGGCGTGCATCAGCATGCAGATGGCGGCGATGTAACGCTTCTCGAAACGATCGCCGATCGCGTACCCCAGAAACACTCCGCCGACCTGGCCCACAGTCATCATGGTGATCACAAGCGAAGCCTGTGCCACCGAGTAGCCCAATGATTCCTTCATGTGCGAGATCGCATGCACATTGACCGCGGTGACGATCAGTAGCGACAGGCCATGGCCCAGCGCCAGCAGCCAGAAGGCCGCGGTGCGCAGTGCTTCGCGGGTGGTGAATTCGCGCCGGGCAGCGGCCGTGGGCGGGAATCCGGTGGCTGGCGGTGGCGCTGGCGGCAGGCCATCGACAGTCTGCCCATGGTCCTCGGGGCGGCTCCTGATCACCCGCGCCAGCGGCAGGCCGACCACGATCATCAGCACGCCCGAGCCGAAGGCCGCGGCGCGCCAACCGAAGGTCTGCATCGCCCATGCCACCAGCGGCACCGCCAGGCCACCGAATGCCAGGCCGAAGCCCATGGCGGACAAGGCGCGCGCGCGCTGTCGTTCGAACCACTGCACCACCGCCACGGTCAGCGGGAAATAGCCGCTGAAGCTGGCGCCGACGGCGATCATCACGATGGCGCCATAAAAGCCGGCGATGCTGTCGATTTGCGACAAGGCCATGAAGCCCAGGCCCAGCACCACGATGCCGGCGGTGATCATGCGTTGCGCGCCGGAGCGATCGATCATCCATCCCAGCAGCGGGCCAAGCACCGCGGCCTCGAGCGATTGCAGCGCCGCCGCGCCGGACAGCGCGGTCTTGCTCCATCCCATCTGGTCGGACAGTACCGCCACATAGGCACCAAAGGCCTGATGCAACAGGCCCGCCTGCAGGCACTGGATGCCGGCGGCGGCGGCCACCATGCGCCAGCCATGGAAAATGTTCACGCTGCGGCCGGGCTCGAGTAAGCGCACGGCGCTCGCGCCCCGCGCCTTCAGGCGATCGCCACCGCGGCTGGTTCAGCCACGGTGATCCGATGCAGCAGGCGCTGATGGCCGTCATAACCGCCGGTGGCCGCATGCACCAGGCAGCGGTTGTCCCACATCACGAGCATGCCGCTCGACCACTGGTGGCGATAGACGAACTCCGCGCGCGCCTGATGCGCGAACAATTCAGCCAGCAGCGCCGCCGCCTCCTGATCCGGCATGCCTTCGATGCCGATGGTGTAACCCGGGCTCAGGTAAAGCGCGGTGCGCCCGGTTTCCGGATGGACGCGCCCGATCGGATGCGTCTGGGTGGCCAGCGCGCTGTCGGAGAATTTGATCGCCATCGAACGGCCGCGATCGTTCTCGCCGTACATGCCCTGGCGTGAATAACCGCGCCGCGCCGAATGGATGCCCCGGCGCCCGGCGACGCGCGCGCGCAGCGCGGCCGGCAGTGCGTCCCAGGCCGCATACTGGTTGGCGAACAGGGTATCGCCACCGACTGGCGGAATGATGTTGCCGTAGAGCAGCGTGGCCGCCGGCGGCTGCGGCAGGAAACTCCAGTCCGAATGCCATGCCTCGGCGAATATCCTGGTCTTTTCGTCCGCCTCACGGCGCACCTGGGCCACATGCGGATGCCCCGCAACGGATTCGAAAAACGGGTCGTTGCCGAACGGGCCGATCAGGCCGGCAAAATGTTCAAGGTCTTCCAACCGCAAGGTCTGGTCAGGAAAGGCCAGCACCAGATGCGTGCGCCAGTGCTGACGTAGCGCCGCGACCTCGACCTGATCGACGCGCCTCAAGTCAACGCCATGCACCAGTGCCCCGCATGGCGCGGCTTGTGGAATCACCTGCATCTGGATGCCCCCTGTTGTGTTTTGGCTACCTGACGCGTGACTGTACCAAACCGCACGCCTTGTTATCCACAGAAGCTGTGGATAACCCTCTGGCAAAGTGCCCGGAAGCCGTTGGCACAAGCCGAAGTCAATAGGGTTGATGCCAAAGCGCGCAAGTGCACGCGAATTGATTTTTCCGCCCGTCAAATGCACTCGCCAGCGCGCTGTTCAAAAAAGTTCGGTGTTTAAGCTTGAGTACCTCAACCCGTTTCGTTTGGACAAACAAAAAGGCCGCAACCTTTAAGGGTTGCGGCCGAACTGCCTGTCTGACGGGCAGAAAGAGGAGGAGACAGTCCCCAATTTACGCAGCAGGCCCGCCGATGTCTGTGAACTGCGTCACTAACAGGCCCAAATGACTCGCAAATGTGCGTTATCGCACGGATTCCCGTGGTTTGCGCAGAAAACGCGCGGTATGCACAGCGCTGCAAGCGACCTACTCGATGCCCAGGAAGCGTTTGGCATTGGTTTGCGTGATCGCGTGCAAGGTCGGCGCATCGAGCGCGCAGCGCAGGAGCAGGCCCACCGGATCGGCCTCGCCCATCGCATACGGATAGTCGCTGCCGATCACGATCTGCGAAGCGCCGTAGCTCTCGATCAACAGGTGCACCAGCTTGGGATCGAACACCACGCAGTCGTAGAAAAAACGCCGTGCATAGACGTCCGGCGCCTCGGGCATGTTTTCCAGTGCCTTGGGCGTCATCGACCAGGCGTGCTTGAGGCGCGGCAACATCATCGACAAGGCGCCGCCGCCGTGGGAGAAGGCGATGCGCA